>JAFCZD010000381.1 GCA_019314525.1 Deltaproteobacteria bacterium | reverse complement strand
ACCCTTAAAGGGCAGAACTTTTTCATCCTCGTCAAGACGAGCTTCGACGACGACAACAACCAAACGAATGATGCCTTCTCGGTCCATCTTAGAGGGGCGGCGGGAGAGTTCGCCCTTGAGGAGGTCGTTCGGAACGATGTTGAAACGATTAGAGCCGTGGTCCCAGCGGGGCTTCCTCAAGGGCGTTACGATGTCATCGTCCAAGACCCACGTGGGCGCTCGGCTCTATTGCAGGACGGCTTCACCCTCGGGGATGTGGTGGACCTTGGGACTTCACCCGATGCGAGGCCAGATACCAGCGCAGACCTCCGTGGCGATAGCCTTCCTCTAGATGCCAGTGCGGACCTGGGGGATGCGACGCAGGATGCCTCCCAGGACCTCCAAGCGGATGGGGGTGTGGATACCACGCAGGATGCCCCCCGAGACCTTCCCGTTGATATGAGCGTGGACATGCCCTCGCCGGACATGCCCCAATTAGACACGCCCTCACCAGATTTGGCACCAAGCGGGTCGGTGGTCATGGCGCTCTTGGAGCCCTTGGGTGCCAATACAAACTTCGCCTTCGTTCTTAAATACGATGACAAAATCTACCTTGGCCCGACCCATGACGGGACGGGGGCTGTGCGAGCCAACGCCGACGGCTCGAACCCTGAGGCGATCACCTTCTCATTTGCCAAGGATACTGTGGGTAGCCAGCACAAAAATTCGAGTCCAGGTCCTTACCCGAGCATTGGCAGCACTGCGTGCTTGGAAGATACGCCCACGTGTGGGCCCGATAACGAAGACGGGCGCGGTATCTTCACGGGCGGCATCATCGGGGGTGTGGAGTGGCTCTTGGTTGCGGGCAGCAAGACAGGGGGAGACCTCGACTATGTCTATATGACCCCTGACAAGGATGACGTGCTCGATTTCCGCTATGTTGATCTGGCAACACGCCTGGGCGGCAACACGGCGGGCGTCTCGGCGATGCACGTGTTCGCCGATCGCGTCTACATTGGCTTCCCCGACACGGGTGGAAATCGACCTTACCTGGTGTCTCTTTCTGTTTCCCCACCCATCCCAGGGCTCGATGTGACGAACGAAGCGGCAGATTTGCGCGCATCATCCATGCCGAACTTTGACGAGAGCAATCCTGCGATGATCGACACCATCGGTGATTTTGGTGGGTTACTCTACCTCTTCAACAATGGCGGTTGTATGCGATCGCGCATCGCCACTCCTGGCCCCTTCACCAAAGACTCAACGGATTGGACTGTCTGCACCCCCAGCGCCCAGGCCTACGCAGCGAAGGTGGCTGTGTCCACTACGAAAGTTTCTGAACTGGAGCCAGCCGACAAGGCCTTCCCCCAGATGGCGGCCTTTGGCGGGAGGCTCTATGTGGGTCGCAACACCACGGATGGTCCCCAGCTCTGGGCTTGCGACCCGGGCGCGAGCCCTGGCTGCGATCCGGACGCGTGGGTCCTGGTGGCGCCCAATCAGAGCGGGGACGCGCAGCTGACACAATTCGACAACGTGAACAACACGCGGATCAGCCTGGTCGTCTCTACCCCGAATCACCTCTATGTGGGCTTTGACAACGTGACAGACGGCGCTGTGATCTTTCGCACCGCCCATGCGGGCGCAGCCTTGGCCGGGGATTTTTCCGGCGCAATGGGCTGTTCCGCTGCCGACCATCCGGCGAGTTGCCCAGGCTTGGGGCAAAACGGTTTGGGCAGGGGCACAGCCAATAGCCGCATCATGCATGGGGTCGCCACGACCTTTGATGCAAAGGATTTTGTCTATCTATCGGTGGGGGATGGGACCACAGGGGTATCTGTGTATCGAATCGTCGATTGACTTGCGCTGAAGGATAACGGGAGCGCGATGAGACAGGCCGAAAAGAAGAGAGAATGCCCGGTTTGTTTTCGGGAGTACCCCGCGGACGTGGAGTTCTGCGCCGAGGATGGCCACGCTCTCCCAGTTTGCCAGACCATGTTTGGCCACCAGCATGTGGGGTCGGATACTGAGCAAGAGCTGCCCGATATCACCCTCGCACCGGAAAGAGAGAATGTCGCTGAGGGGGATTTTCAGAGCGCCGTGATGGAAGCTGGCACCCAGCTTGGCTCCTATCGCCTCGTTAAGCTCATCGGCAGGGGAGGCATGGGCGAAGTCTACCTCGCTCTACACCTCAAGCTTGGGCGCAAGGTGGCGCTCAAGCTGCTGCGCTCCACCTACGCGACAAACCTGGACGCGGTCCGCCGCTTTTTCCGTGAGGCGCAAGCCGCTAGCCAAGTCAACCATCCCAATATCGTCGCCATCACCGACTTCGTCGAAAACGAGGCCGGTAGTTGCTTCTATGTGATGGAGTACCTCCAAGGGGAGTCGCTCTATTTGCGTAAGGAGCGCAAGAGCATCCCGCTCTCCGAAGTCCTTGAGATCGGCGAGCAGATGGCCTCGGGCCTCGATGCGTTGCATGGAGCCGGCATCGTACATCGTGACTTGAAGCCCGCCAATGTCTTCTTGGCCAAGGTCGAGGGGCAGCCCCTGCAGGTCAAGCTGCTCGACTTTGGGCTGATCAAGTTACGGTCCGGCGCTACGCTCTCGGAGACCGAAGAGACCCCCTTCGGCGGAGAGACCCTCATTGGGACCCCCCAGTATATGTCTCCGGAGCAGGTCAAAGCTGATAGCTCTCTTGATCACCGGGCGGACATCTACGCCTTTGGTGTCATCCTCTATGAGCTCGTTGTGGGCAAGCGCCCCATCGACGCGCGTGCAGTTGGGGAGCTCCTCGTCAATATCGTCACAGAGCCCCCAAAGGCGCCGAGCACGGTGGGCATTGCACACCTTCCCAAGGCTTTCGAGCAACTGATTATGCGCTGCCTGGAAAAGGACCCTTCCAAGCGCCCACAATCGGCGAGGAAGCTCATCGCTGAGCTGCACGAACTCAGAGAACCTAGAGTTGAACCTGGAGTTCAACCTTCATCGCCTTCTTCGCCTTCCCCATCTCCTTTGCTTCGTTCACCTCCCGCGTTCCGGCCACGTCGTCGGAAGCCCTGGGCGCTGGTCGCCTCCCTCGCCGTCCTGCTCGCCGCCGCATTGGTGGTCTCGCTCTTTGCGTTTCGTAACCCCCCTCCTGTACGCAAGGACGCGCCCATCGCGCTGCTCCAGCAGGCCTGGCAGAAGGTCGAGCGGCGAGCACGTGACGGGAGCGAGTGGTTGGGTGCCAAGGAGAAGATGAAGCTCTATCACCTCGACGCACTGAAGACGGGAAAAGGAGCAGGGGCAGAGGTGAGCTTTCACGCAGGCGGGTTGCTGCAAGTCGACGAGAAGTCAGTGGTGTTGATCGAAGCGCCCGATCCTTCAGCGCCGGACAAGACGCCCCTGGTGCACCTGAGGAAGGGGACCATCCGGGGTGTAGCCAAGCCCGGTCAGCCCCTGCACTTCATTACGGCTGAGGGGAAGATGGGAAGGATCGTCGCGAGGGGGAAGAAAGCAGCGACGTTCCGCCTCGTGACGCGTCGGGATGGCAGCGTTGGCGTCGCGGTCCTCCAGGGTCAGATGCAGGTCGGCTCCGAGGGTAAGATAACCAACCTGGACTCCGGGCAGGTGGTGGACATGGTGCGTGGTGAGGTGGGTGTGCCCGAAAAACTTCCGCCCTTTCCTCAGCTCGTGTCCCCTGGCGTTGATGCGCTTGTCCCTGCGGATCAGGTCACGCTTTGGTGGCGAGCAGTGCCACGTGCGAAGACGTATCGTGTGCAGTTAGCGAAAGACCTCGGTTTTCGCCAGGTGCTCATCGATCGCCTGGCGAAGGGCGTCAAGCTGCCCGTCAAGGAGCTGAAGCGTGGCCGTTACACGTGGCGCGTGCGCACCATCGGTGAGCACGGTCGTGAAGGTGAGTTTGGTTTCGCCCGGCGCATGCTCGTTTTGGACCCGAACCCATTGAATGAAACGGAGAGCGATAAGGTACCACTCCTCACCAAAGCCTCACCCAAACATAACACCGTGATCCAGGTGACCGGAAAGGCTCGCGTTGCGTTTCGTTTCGAGGGGGGCACACCGCCTTTCTTGCTCGTTGTCGCTCGTCAACCCTCGTTGGCACATGCCATCGTGTTGAAGCGAAGGCTGCGAGCCGCGAATACGCAGGTAGGCGGTCTCAAACCCGGGATTTACTATTGGGCGGTCTATGCGCCAAAGAAGGATGGTGGCAAGCAGCTGCTGCTGGCGTCGATTCGTCGTCTGATTGTGCGCAAGAAACAGGCACCTCAGCTTCATCTCCCCGAGATCGACTGGAAAGCCAAATGACACGGTGCACCCTCATCATCTTCTGCGTGATGGTCGCAGGACAGGCGATGGGAGCAGCACCACAGCTGCAGGTCACACCTACACCTGTGATCCTCGGTGAGACCACAGAGTTCGCTATTGTCATCCGCGACTTTCCCGGAACACTTCCCATACAGGCCCGCGCCAACGTGGGTCAGGTGGTGGGTGTGAGTGAAGCAGGGGGCGTGGTCAAGATCCGGATCCGTCCCCCACAGAAGAGATTTCCACAGCGGCTTTGCCTCATTGTTTGGAGGGATATTGATCAGCCGCTTGTCGTGCGGATTCCGCTCCTCGGTCGTACGGAACTCCCTATTCGCACGCGGGCCAACACCCAGGTGACTTTACGCATCGGCAAGGAGATCTTCGGACCTCAATCGAGCGGGCCGAGAGGCCACCTGAAGATGCGGGTCCTGATCCCGCCGGGCATTTCAGAGGGTCTCGCGGAGGCTGTCGCAAGCAATGGAATGGTAACCCGTAAGGTGGTGCGGATTCAGCAGCCTGCCTACAATACCCTGACGCTTGCGCACCATGCCAGCGCCCTTCGCTTGCCCAAGGCCCATGTCGACATCGTGCTAGCGAGCGCGGTGCTCACCAAGGAAACGCCAACGCTGTGGGCCTCCCGGGGTGACGAAACCCGTCACCCTATCGCCTTGAAGGAGGACTCTGCTGGCCGTTGGTCAGCTCATTGGAAGGTGCCAACCAGTGGGCGATGGAGCTTCGCTGTGGAGCAGTCTGGTTCGCCCCAGGCGCGACGGGTCGTGTCCTTGCGCATCTTGCCGCAAGAAAAGGCGCCGCCTCCACCAGTTCCGCTCTCACCACGGCTGGTGATGTCAACGCCCACGCCAGGTGTTCAGAGTGGGTGGCGCTTTGCTGTGGCAGCCGCCGCAGGGATCATGCACAACACGGGGAACCTCTTTTCAGCCCGACTCTCTCTAAACGTCGAGGGCGATTACCCTCTCGGTCCCGGTCGTGTGGGCCTGCAGCTGGGGACATCATTCGCATGGGGAAGCCGCGATGTAGCCCTCTCTGCGCCCCTAGAGAGCCGCGTGAGCCGCGTGCTCCTCGTGCCCGTGGGGCTGCTCGCGACCTATCGTCTGAGCTTTGGCCGGGTACATCCAGGTCTCGCGGCGGGGCCGCTCTTGCATCTGACGCGTTTCTCTGGTGAAAGCCGGGAGACAGGCGTGTCCACTCGCACAGACGCGAGCTTTGGGGCGGTGCTGCTTTTGGATACCCACCTCGACCTCGGGCCCGGAGCTATCGTCGCGCGTCTGGGCTACCAATACAGTCGTGTTGACAACGAGGATTACGCGCTCCTCGCCGGCGGCGTTATCGCTGAGTTTGGATATCGGCTGAGCTTCTAAGTCAGCGGGTCAGCTGGGTTGCTAGGGATTCCCCTTGAGCTGGATCGTGTAGGGTTTCTCCA
>JAFCZD010001019.1 GCA_019314525.1 Deltaproteobacteria bacterium | reverse complement strand
CAGGTCTAACGCCGCTTCTCGCGGGCAGGCCCAGCGGGCGCAGAAGAGGGTCTCTGTGCCATCGCTAAAGATCAACGTCCAGTCTGCGTGCTTGTAGAGTGCCACCACCAGGGAGAGGTAGCGGTGGGGGTAAGCGGTGGGCAGGAGCGCATAGGCCACTTGGCGACGTGATGCGAACGCGAAGAAGCGCTGTGGGTCATCCGCAAGCGACAAAAACTGCGCATACTCAGGGGCGCTGCGCTGCACGAGGCGGCCATCGATGAAAGGCGCGAAGCGTGGAGGTAGCGTCCACGACAGGTAGCCCCCGTAGCGCACAGAGTTGAAGACACGCCCCACACCCCTCCAACTAGCAAGAGAAACACTCTTTCGCTTGGCCAGCAACGCCACGGCCTTCTGCGGCACCCGAAAGGGCGCGGGTTCGGCCAAAGGGCCCTCGTGACCAAGGCGCACCAGGCTGAAGGCGACCCCGACCTTCCAAGCAGCGTATCTCGCCAACGCCCGCCTTTTCGCGGCAGCATGGCAAGCTGCCCGGCGAAGGTGAAGCCTGCGACAAAACAGAAGAGCAACACGTTACGATTGGCTGTGAGCGCCAGGTAGAAGAAGGCCACAAGCGTAAGCAAGCGCGCCACAGGGATCCGCCGGGGAAGCAGCAAGAACGTGGCGAACGCGGCGAACGCGACAAACTTGAACCCCCAGAGCGGGTTTTGGACCGCACGCTCCAGAACCCAAGAGGGTACATTCTCAGAGACGTTGAAACGGAAGAGTTCACCAGCCTGCGTATCGATGCGGAAGAAGAGTTCTAGCGCCAAGAGCAGAACGTCAACGCCGTAGGGATTGACGAGGGCAGCCAAGAGCAACGCCAGGGGCCAAAGCATCAGTCGTCGCAAGGCGCGACCATCGAGGCTCGCCCCATGATGCCCCTTGCCCTGATACCGGCCGATGAGCGCGCCGAGGGCATAGCAGCTGACCAAGAGTGGGGCCTGCACGTTGGCCCACAGCGTCTGCAGCGGCAAGAGAAGCAAGAGCCAACGCAGACGTCCGTCAAGGAAGTAGCGCTCGAGGAGCAACAAGAAGAGCGCCACCAAGAGCAGCGAAATGATCACCGGTCGTGCCAGCAGCAAGTATTGCGCTGCGGCCATGGACACCACGAGAGCCCCCGCCCCGCCCCAACGCCACGCTGAAAGCGCCGTGGGTGTGTGTGGCCTTTCACCCTCTGCCGGCGTGGCCTCTGCCACCGTAGCATCGCCAAGCTGCCATGCCGCCGTCAGGAGCACCACACTCGCAGCGAAGAGCGTGAACACCTTCGCGAGCACCAAGGCCAGCGCGCCCCCCAGCTTCCAGAGGCCAAAGCTCGTCAGCTGATAGAGCCAGTGAACGTCGGTCCAGAGCGTCTTCGTGGTCCCCCAGCTGAAAGGATCGCACCGTGGGATCTGAACGTTGTGCACCATCCAGCGCCCACTGGCGAGGTGCCACCAGATGTCGGTGTTGACCAGGGGAAAGAGGCCCATCAGCGCCACAGCGGAGGCAGCGGTCACGAGGGGCGCGCTGCTCTTTGCTCGTTGGAGGAGGCGCTTCACGCTCCTTGCCTACCATGCTGCGGTTGGGCTTGTCCTGGCTTCGTTCCCTGCCAATATCGTCCGAAAAAGCACAAGTCAACACCTAGGCAACGTCTCGATCCTAGGCGCAGCACTATCATTACCGCCACTTACGTTAACATATGAAATTGGTGTACTTATTGCTAATCCCTAACGACTCTATCAAGGCTGGCTCTCTGTCCCTTGGGACCCTAGAGCCCAACGCCAGAAGCGAGGGAGTGTTATGGCTGAGCAACCGTCGGTAGAAATGGTTGGGCTTACCCTGCCCATGAAGTCGGACAAGATGCACCTGCTTGGGGTGATGATGCGAGTTCGTCAGATCGCCACGACCCATGGTATCACGATGCAAGGTGCCCCCCCGCCACACACCATTCACGGCGTGGCAGACAACCTCTTTGTGGGCACAACCTGGCTTGGGCGGGTCCAATTCGGCCAAACCAGCTGTGGCACCGAAATGGTTATTGAGTTTGTCAAAGCGGTGCTTTTCGGTGCGAGCCATGGCAACGCGCAAGCCTTCATCGCTCATCTTCAGCTAGCGCTCTCGCCACACCTTGACTCGCGGGGAGTTGGTGAGAGCTGCCAACCCATCCCGCCTCCCTCCCACTGGAAACCCCACGCGCCAAAAGCAGGACCTGGATCAGAACCCTGGTGGGGGCCGCATGCCCGCACCGGATCCGTTGAGTTGAGGGGCTAGATGACGGGGCTAGCTGACGGGGCTCTTGGTTCGCACAACCTGACTTGTCGCGTTCAGCTCCCAGAGGCCTTGGAGCGAGGACGAAGTCCACGCAGCACCGTCACTCCGTGGTATTCGAGGTTGTACTGCCTCTGCAACTCTGGGTAGTCAAGCTTTGCACGGATCAGGCTCAGAGCTTCAATGCGAAAGTGGTTTCGATGCAGGGTGTCCAGCAGGTCCATGGCCTTGGAGAGTCGGTGGACTTCGTTGTGCAGGAAGACATCCAGGCAGATGTTACCCAACTCCTGATGGCCAAAGCCTACGCGTCGCGACAACTCAAATCAACAATGGCCCACGCGCCCCGCGACCCTGTTACAATCGCCTCACCTTTGAGGAGATGCCATGAGTGACGCCAACCAGCAGCT
>JAFCZD010001018.1 GCA_019314525.1 Deltaproteobacteria bacterium | reverse complement strand
AAGACGTCGGTGATCCCCTTGGAGACGACGTCGCCGCCCCCCAGGTCGATCGTGTCAGAGAAGCGGCCCGTGAGGGTGACGTTGCCGCTGCCGTCTGTGGCCACGCCCCAGCCCTCATCGCTGGAGGGGCTGCCGAGCGCTCGTTGCCAGCGGTGCACGCCCTCGCTGGTGAAGCTGGTGACGAAGATGTCGTTGATCCCCTTGGAGGTGACGTCGCCACCGCCGAGGTCGACGGTGTGGTTGAAGGTACCCGTGAGGGTGACGTTGCCGCTGGCGTCCACGGCGATGTCGTGTCCAGTGTTGTCACCGCTGCCAGTCAGGGCCTTTTGCCAGCGATGCACGCCCTCGCTAGAGAAGCTGGTGACGAAGATCTCGTTGAACCCTCGGGAGGTGACGTTGCCGCCGCCGAGATCGGCCGTGCCGTTGAAATAGCCCGTGAGAGTGACGTTGCCCTTATCGTCCACTGCCACACCGTAGCTGCTATCAAAGCTCAAGCCGCCCAGCGCCCGCTGCCAACGGTGCGCGCCAGCGGCGGAGAAGCTGGTGACGAAGATTTCCGTTTCGCCCTTGGCTGTGACGCTGCCGCCGCCAAGATCGATGGTGCCGTAGAACTCACCGTGCCGTAGAACTCACCGACGAGGGTGATGTTGCCCTCGCTGTCTACCGCCACGCCGTAGCCATAGTTGTCAGAGGTGCCACCCATGACCCTCGACCAGAGGTGGTTGAGAGGCAGGGCCGCCCCATCGAGTGTCGCGTCGCGGGTGGTGTCGCCAGGTGCCGTCTCGCTAGGTGCGTCGCCAGGTGCGTCGCCAGGTGCGGTGTCGCCAGGTGCGGTGTCGCCAGGTGCCGTGTCGCCAGGCGCGGATCCATCAAACGTGATGTCCTTGCCGCCGTCAGGTCGAGCGACCTCCGACGACGGGTCGAAACCAAAGCGCACACACCCCGTTGCCATGGATCCAGCAAGGAGGAAGAGGGAGAGCCGCAGCAGCGACTCGCGAGCGGTGCATGAGGGCGTCGTCATGAAGGAGCAGAGTCGCCGAAGGGGTGACCATCAAGCATGATCGAGACTATCCCAACTTCATTCCCCGTGAGAACTCTTTTCCCCGCCGCGTGGGCGTTGTTGCCGGTGTCGTAGCCGTGTGACAAGCTCTGAGCATCAGCCAAAAACCCAGACAGACAACCTCTGGCCTGCTCGCAACGCGTTTCGCCCGAACAATACTGATCGTGACGACCCTCGTGGGGTGTACTCGCTTCGGCTTCGACCCCTCGTCGGAGCAGAGCGTTGTGGACGCACGGCACGAGGGAGCTCTCGATGCAGGCACGCTCGATGGGGCGCTGGACATCGCGCTGGACATCGCGTGGGACGTTGCGCTCCCAGACGCCAAGGCTGCAAAGCCTGTCGCGATTCACTTTGGCGGCACCGCGCGCGAATCTTTGGGCTCGCTGCACCTCGGGGTGGGGGGTGATATCTACGTGGCGGGCAGCACCACAGGAGACTTCACCATCGGCAGCAGCACGAGCACAGGGCTTTTGGGGGCGCTCTCAGGCTACACGGCACGTATCACCCCAGCTGGGGAGATCGTCTGGAGTGTGCTCTACCAAAGCAGCAACTTTCTCGATCTTTGGGGCATAGGAAGCGATGGGAGCGGCGGGGTCTTCGTCGCTGGCTATGTCCATGGGACCACGGACTTTGGTGGGGTGGTGGGCAGCGTCACCACGGGCAGCCGCCAGGAGGTCTTCGTGCTCTTCGCGGACAGCTCCGAGGGAGTGGCGACATCGCTGCAACGCTACTCGGGCGCGTCGAACTTCCAGCTACGTGACCTCGCCATGGGCGACGGCGAGTTTGTGATCTCGGGTTTTTACGCCGACAACGTCGCCACCGCCTTTGGCGCGGTCTCGCTCCCGGCCAACGGTCGCGTGGATCAAGCCTTTCTTCTGCGCATGGACACCACGGGCGTCGAGCAGGCGGCCTATCGGGTGGACACCGACAGGATCGCCGACGGCACCACCGTGACCCTCCGCCAAAGCGGCGGGCTCTGCCTCGGAGGGCGCTTCGCCGGGAACGCCGACTTTGATGGCGACAGCATCACAGATGCGACCTTCAAAGGCGGGTACGGCGACGCGTTCGTGGTAGCGCTCAGGGCCGACGGATCGACGCAGTGGTTTCGAACCTTCGGGACCGCGGCCGACGATCAAGTGAATGACTTGGTCGCCGTGGGTGACGACTGCGTGGCCGTGGGGCACTTGGGCGGGGCTGTGACGCTGCCAAGCGGGCAGACCCTCGGGGGAGCTGGCGGTCTTGACGGCTTCGCCATGCGCCTCGCGGCCGCAGAC
>JAFCZD010000071.1 GCA_019314525.1 Deltaproteobacteria bacterium | reverse complement strand
TCTATGCTGGAGTTGTCCATACTTCCCAAGCTGAAGAACAAGGACGGCAAGCCCCTATTGCCTGGACCCATGGCGCACCTTCCCTATCAGGTGGAGGTCCAAACGAGGGACAAGAATAAGAAGGTGCTCAAGACCACGACCTATGCCCTTCGTAGCGCACAAGAAGCGGCTGATGTGTTGAACCATGCCTTGCAGCACGGCTACTAGCTACCACTACCCCTTCCCCATCTTCGCCTTGAGGTCTGCGAGCTGCTCCTCCACCTCTATCTGACGAAAACGCTGCTCCACTCGCGCCGCTGCTCGTGCTGGCTCCTGGGCGCTCTGCATGCTCGCCAGCTCTGCTAACGCAGCGTGCATCCGGGCGCGATGCGCTTCTAGCCGCCGCTGGGCCTCTTCCATCAAAGCCGAGTCTCCTCGATCTGTCGCCAACTCCAGCCGCCGCTGCCAGCGCGCCACCTGTTGACCGTGTTCAGCCACCTGCTCCTCGGCGAGGTGATGGCGCGCGCCATCGTCAGAGACACCTTGGCCACTCTCACCAATGGCCTCCAACGGCCCCTTCTGGCTCCCAGCTGATGTTGATGGACTCTCGACTGATGGACTCTTGGTTGATGGACTCTCGCTTCTCGTTGCAGCTGGCTTTGGCGGTGCGGCGATACAACGCTCCACTAGGTCAAGGAGGCGAACTCTCGCGTCGCGCGGAACACCTCTGTAGACCACGCTTGCGTCACGGCGCTCCCCGAGGAGCACCTCCACCACTGCCGACATGGTGGAAAGGTTGCCCCCACGGCCCAAGCCCAGAGACTCCAGGGCACCAGCCATGCGCCGATCGTCCTCTCGCAGCTCGACAGCAGCGAAGGGCGTCTGAAGATAAAGCGCTCGACGTATCATCGCGGCATGGGGCACC
Organism: Deltaproteobacteria bacterium; assembly: GCA_019314525.1. GTDB lineage: Bacteria > Myxococcota_A > Polyangia > JAFCZD01. The sequence goes on along the minus strand of JAFCZD010000071.1, from coordinate 15,187 downwards.
CCCACCACAATATCCGCCACAGCCCACAACGAGGCACGCTCCTCGCACTCGCCAAAGAGATACGCTTTGACGTCATACTCCTGGGCTCGCCGCCGCAGCAGGTCGGCCATAGAGGCGTCACTTCCGATGTCAATCAAGACCTCTGTGCCCTTCGCCAAGAGGCCCAGCTGAAACAGCAAGCTGGAAAGCTCGCTCTCCCCAAGCCCATCCGCGCTGGCTAACACCTTAGATTGCGCGCCATTGAGGGAGAATCGTTGATGGTATACTTCACGGTCAACCTTGGCGGCGTGCTCAATATCTTCCCCCACAAGGGGCCCCACCAGCGAAGCGCCCTGCCCTCTCGCCTGCGACTCCACGAGGACACCCATGTAGTCCACGGCACGCCACGCCTTGGTGTGCCCCCGGATATCCGCGAGCCCAATCAATGGGGCATCACCGCCCTCCCGCTCCCGCGAGAGGATATATCCAGCTGTGGGGTCCAGCGCGATTATTGCGACTATGGGGTTGCTCTCAGAATCATGGGAGGAGCCGTCGCTCAGGTCCTCCATGCCCGCCCCACGAATCCGCGCCTCGGCCTCGACGCCACCCAGCCACCCCGCGGCCTCCGCCATGGATGAGATAACTCCCCCCTGGTCGCTGAGGTCCATGAGCTTAACCCCAAAGGGCCGCAAGGCTTTTTCACATTCAGCCGCCATCGCTTGGCTCTCACAGCGAGTCCAAGCGATGATCACATCACGGCCCATCGTCTCCTTGGGCTCGGCTTTCTTCTCCATCACATCGCCCCTTCATGGTTCATCATTTCCGTCGACGTCATCTAATGGTCTGCATTTTCGCCCACCGCTCACACCTTTGATATGATTCCGTCGATGACGAGCCCCGCAGCGCCACTCACGCTCATGGCAGCCTCTTTCGCCCTTTTCGGGTATTCGTGGGCGTTTGCCCCCGACGAGGCTCTGCATTCCCCCCAAAAGGTGGGTGCTTCTCTTCTCTTACCGCGTCGCGCTCCATCGAGTGTCTTGGCTCATCCACGTCTACAAGCCTCGGGGAAAGCACCGTTCCTTGTCCACGGCTTTGATCATCCCGGTGAAATCGCTCTAACTTTCGACGATGGCCCACATCCAATTCATACCGCGCGCCTCCTCGACATCCTCGCCAGACACGAAGCGCAAGCCACGTTCTTTGTGAATGGTATGTGGCTAGATCGTGCCCGCGGGAGCGTCGGTCGCAGCCGTTCGGTGTTGATGCGAGCCGAACTCGAAGGTCACACCATTGGTAACCACACCTACTCCCATGCCCTCCTCAGCCGCCTCCCACCGGAGAAGCAACGGTGGGAAATCGTCGCGAACGAGGTCCTCGTCAGCCAGATCACAGGCTCTCGAATGCGTCTCTTTCGTCCCCCTTATGGGCAACTCACCGCCTTCTCGAGTTCGGTGTTGCGCGAATATGGCTACCAGATTGCCATGTGGAACATCACCGCCCCTGAGGACGAGATGGGGGAGGACCCTACACTCATTGCCAAGGACTTGTTGCGCTGGATGCGACACCATGAGGGCGGGATCCTCCTCTTGCACGACCGCCACCCCTGGTCTGTCGACGCCGCAGAGATTTTTCTCGGCAAATTGCATGCTATCAATTGCCGGAGATTGCGCCGCGGCGACAATCTTTATCGAGTTGTTCCGCTTGACTCTTTCCTCCGTAGTCCAGCAGAATCGCGGGATCTTGCTGCGCAAACGGCGAAGGACCGAGCGCAGCATCGCCAGCGTCTCGAGCGCCTGTGTCAGCGCTAAGGATGCTGATCGAAATTAGGTTGCCAATAATGGGGTCACGATGACGACGGAACGCAACGAAGGTGGCACGGGCGCAACGCCCGACGCCAACCTCCTCGACGAGAATCAGATCGAGGAAGCGGACCGCCCTGAGGAAGCGGCAACTCTGCGGGAGATAGGCACAGCCGATGGGCCTATCACCGGGCCCTTGATGCCCTCTCAGTCCAGCGTTATCGAACCGACAAACAGGACGCCCATCACCGAGTTCAGTGATCATGAGGTTGAGTTCCTCGAGGAAGACGACCTGACCCTTTCAGATGTTGGGCGGGAGCAGCTCAGCGAGGGTGAGGAGGCGATCAGCGACACCTTTCGTGCGTCTCCCCAAAGCCCCGCGGGGCACGACCTGCTGCCTGAGCTACGCGGGCAATTCATTGGCCGCACAGAGCTGCTCGCTCAACTCAAAGAGTGCTTTCTCCAGGTGCGACGCAACGGCGAGCTTTGCTTCCTCACCCTCTTGGGGGAGCCGGGCGTCGGCAAGAGCCGCGTAACACGGGAATTTGCCAGAGCTGTCCGAGGAGCCATCCCAGACGCGCGTGTCCTCTCCGGGGCAGCGGCTCCCACCGCCCGGCGCAGCTACGAGGCCGTCGCACGGGCGCTATCAGAGCGATTTGGCATCAGCCGCGAGGAGACCCCAGAAGAGATCCGGCACAAGATCCAGCAGGCGGTGGCGGAAGCGCTCCCTGAGAGTTCACACGTCGACGTACCGCCGCTCATTGCGCATTTGATGCAAATCCCCTTCCCTGACAGTCCTGTCCTGGAGTCATTGGCTCAGGCAGGCCAGCTCGAGCTGCGCGCATATATCGCCCTGCGTCGCTTCATCATGCGCGACACAGAGCGTGGCCCGCTCCTGCTCTGTTTTGATGGGATGGAGAACGCCACCAATGAGACCGTCAACCTGATCCACTACCTTGCCGATGGCCTCAAAGGCCGCCCGGTGATGGTCCTCAGCACAGCGCGCGATGACATCTTTCGGCGCCACACCAATTGGGGACAAGGCGACTTCGCCACACGCCGCCTGGACGTCGCGCCCATGCCCAACCTCGAAGCCGAGGCACTGCTCGTGGACCTCTTCCATGACGCGCTCATCCCAGATGAAATGCTGGAGGTGGCACGAGAGCATCTGGGAGGGATCCCGCGCTCAATCCACGAGCTGACACGTTTCAGCTTGGAGACGGGCATCCTGGTACCCCGCGGGTCCACATGGTTCGTCGACAAAGAGCGCCTCAAAGAGGTCTCACTGCCACGAACTCACGTGGACATCCTGCGTGCCCGACTGCACTCCCTTCCCCCCACAGAGCAAGGCCTGCTGCAACAAGCCGCCGTGGTTGGAGAGGTCTTCTGGCTTGACGCCGTGGTCGCCCTCCACCGCTCCGCTTCCATCACCAGCAATGACCCCGATGGACCAACCCTCGAGCAGATCGCCGCAGTTGGCGAGTCCATGCGCGCCAAGGTCGCCGAGGGGATCAAGGCCTTATGCGAACGTGGGCTCATCACAGAGTGTTCTGACTCCACCATTGCTGGCGAGCGGGAGTTCCGCTTCGCACCGCCTCCCACCTTCGAGTTGACCCATGAGATGTTGGACGACTCAGTACGACATCGCTTTCATCAGCTCGCTGCCCAATGGCTCGAGGCTCGCCCTGAAGGCCGGGACGAGGTACGCCAAGAGCAGGTCGGACACCACTTCGAGCGCGCGGGCGACCTACGCTCAGCGGCCACACGCTTCAGGCGTGCGGCAGACGCTGCCCGCTCGCGCTATTTCGTACATAAGGCCATTCGCCTCTATCGACGCGCCCTCACATGCCTTGGAGATTTCGATCTCATAACCCGCCTGCATCTCTGGCACGACCTGGGCAGCGTCCTTCAGCACAAAGGTGACTTTGACGGCGCGCTGGACGCCTATGAGCGCATGGTGCGTCTTGGTTGGGTGGTCGCGAGCCGCCCCAAAGCTGCTGTGGCTTTCAACAAGATGGGCCGCGTGTGGCGTCAGAAGGGTAACCTCAACCTCGCCGCCGAGTATCTCCAACGTGGTCTCGATATGTTTCGCCAAGCCAACGACGAGCGAGGTGTCGCCACGAGCCTCGACGATCTTGGCCAGATTCATTGGCTCCTCGGCCATTACGATGAGGCACTCGACCACAGCGCCAACGCGTTGGAGATGCGCAGGCAAATGGGAAATCAGCGCTCCATCGCGCTCTCCCTCTCCAATATTGGCAACATCGAAAAGGATCGTGGGCTCTTCAATGAGGCAGAGTCCTGCTATCGAGAAGCACTGCGTTTGCGCCAAGCCGTTGGTGACGCTCATGGGTATGTCATCTCCCTCAACAACTTGGCTGCCCTAGACTGCGAGCGCGGCAACCTCGACCATGCGCAGGAGTCTTGGAAGAATGCCCTAGCAGAGGCAGAACGCATCGGCGCCGTCCCCCTGCAGATGGTCATCCTCAACAACCTTGGGGAGCTGTCCACCCGCAACAACAAACCCGCGGAGGCTCGTCAACGACTCCAGCGCGCCATGTCCCTGGCTACCGAAATCGACGACCCACGCACCTATATCGATGTGCTCCGCAACCTGGCCCTGGTGGAATTGCAAGAGGGGAACAGCGAAAAGGCCCAGAAGTACGGGGAACAATGCATCCGCCTGGCTCGAGATGCTCGTTTGCCGGAGATGGTGGGCAAGGCGCACCTAGCGCTCGCGGAGGTTCACGCCCAAACACTCTTTGATGCGTCAGCGTCCCATGAACAGAGCACCGCTCGGGATTACTTTCGCAAAGCCATTGGCGTCTTCCGTCAAATGGGTAACGAGGGAGAGCTCGCCAAAGCGCTGCGCCTTTTTGGTGAGTACCTCATCGAGCAGGCAAGCACCCAGCAAGGGATCAAGACCCTCCGTGAGGCCCAGGGGCTCTTCTCCAAGTTGGGTATGCGTGAAGCGAAAACCTTGGACCGTGTCCTGGCCGACCTCGAAAACACGGGGCCTTCGAAGCGCTAGACGCGCTTTCTCAAGCTCCGCGCTGATTTTGTCTATTCCTCCAGGGCGAGCGCGTCTAACGCACGCTCCGCTGCTTTTTGCTCAGCCGCCTTCTTTGAGTGCCCCTGGGCGGATGGAAACTCGCGCTCGCCCACCCTCACCACCACCTCGAAGACTTTTTCGTGGTCGGGGCCATGCTCCGCCACTACCGGGTAAAGCGGTGGGTCCAGCCCCGCGGCTGCCAAGCGCTCCTGCAAGCGGGTCTTGAAATCATGGTCGAGGTCTCCACGCAGCGCAGCCCGAAGGAGATCCTCGAGTTGCCTGAGCACGACCTCCCGCGCCGTCTCATAGTCGCTGTCGAGGTAGATCGCCCCCACCAACGCTTCAAACGCATCACAAAGGATCGATGGTTTCTCACGACCTCCGCCTTGTTCTTCGCCCTTCCCCAGACGGAGGCAGGAGCCCAAGCCAAGCCTGCGAGCCGCCTCGGACAGCCCTGCTTCGCTCACCACAGCAGCGCGGGTCTTGGTCAGACGCCCTTCGCGTGCTTGTGGCAAATTGAGCATCAGGAAGTGCGCCACGCTCACGCCGACCACTGCGTCTCCAAGAAACTCGAGACGCTCGTTATGCGTGCATCGCTCCTCACAACCTTGTTCATTGACAAAGGAGCGATGGGTGAGCGCCCGTTCCAGCAATTCATCGTCGCGGAACCGGTATCCCAGCTGCTTTCCCAGCTCTTCTCTCGTCTCGTTCACCGTTTTCTCAACACGTGATATGGTCATGTATCGTGACAGCCTTTGCCCGACTGGGAAAATACCATGTCCTCGAGCGACTGGCAGCGGGCCCCATCGCGGAAAGCTACCGCGTCAAGACCGTTGGCATCGCTGGGTTCGAGAAGGTGCAAATCCTGCACCGGATATCATCTCGCTATGGTGGTGACCCAGTATTTGTTCGTGCATTCATTGATGAGGCCAAGCTCGCCTTCTCTCTCAATCACCGCAACATTATTCAAGTCTTCGAATTTGGCAAGGTGGACGGCGATCTCTTCTTGGCTACCGAGCATATCCCAGGAGTTAACCTGGGAGAGTTGCTCATAGCTGCCCGCGAGATCGATCACACCCCCCCCGTTGGGCTGGTCTGTTACCTCATGGGTGAAGTGGCCGCTGGGCTCGAATACGCGCACCGCAAGACCAACACCGGCGGGGGAGTCTTAGATGTAGCCCATGGAGATCTCTGCCCCCACAAGATCGGCTGCTCCTGGGAGGGATCTGTCAAGGTCCTAGATTTCGGCATCTCGCGAGCAGCCATGGAGACCGCTGAAGACGAAGACCGACTGCGCCACCCCGCTGGATACGTCGCGCCCGAGCGCATTGAAGGCGCGCCCGCGTTCCCACTGGGTGACATCTTCTCCTTTGGTGTGATCATGTGGGAAATATTGGCTGGCCGACCTCTTTTCGCCGGACAAAACCCCACTGAACTCCAGGATGCGATTCTCAAGGCGCCCATTCCGCCCTGCTGCGAGATGAACAGCTCCACCCCAAATGAATTGGACAACCTGCTGCGCCGATGCCTCCAACGGGATCCCGCCACGAGGTTGCCCTCAGCCAGCGAATTGCAGCTCGAACTTCACACCATTCAACGTCAACTTGGTGCCGTCATTGGCTCTCGGTCCCTCGCGACTTTTCTCCAAGAGGTCTTCCCAGAACGCGTCGAGACACGCGACGTCCACCAATCAAGCACGCCGACTCTCCTGCCCAAACTTCCTGAAGCCCATGAGCACACGCCCTCGAGATCCCAAGCCCATGAGCACACGCCCTCAAGATCCCAAGCCCACCGATACACACCTTCAAGAGCAGAGCCGCTTAGCGCGGTTGGGCCATTAGAGCGAGCATCCTCGGGTCTGCACCCATCGAGTTCTAGCCTGGATTTTCTGTTGCCCCTCGCTCAGGAGCCCCGCGTCGCAGGGGTGCTGCGCGCCCCACGAGACCCCGATGAGGAGCCAGACGGCCGTGCGCCCCCCCGTCAGCGTCCTCTGCCCCCACCCTTGCCGACCCAGGCACGCCAAGCCACGGCAGAGCAATCAGGAGTGGTTAGCACCACCCTGCCCGCTGATCCCGCGGAGCCCCATCGTGATGCGGCTCAAGCCTCTGCAAACGAGCGAAAGACTTCCCCCTACAGGGAGCCACTGCGGCGCCCCACGAGGATGGAGGCAGAGGAGGACGCAGATCCACTTTTTGCGGATGTCTCGTCGAGTTCAAAGCAGCTCATCTCGTCTACAGAGGTTTCTCTAGGTGAGAGGAAGCGCTTCATTGCCTTGGCCATCCACCTCGAGGGTGCACCACACACCCTCGCCGCGGCCCTCTCTCTCATCGAAGACATCGCCTATAAGCGAGATGGCATTGTTCACGAGCGAGGTCCGGACCGCCTAACGGTCCTCTTCGGTTTACCACTAACAGATGAAAACGATATCGTCTCTGCTGTGCGAGCCGCCACAGAGGCGCGGGAGGTGAGCGAAGACCTCAGCCGCAGCACCGATCCCCCCCCTGAGCCCATGAGCATCCATATCGGGATCCGCGTAGGGACCGCCCGGATGGCTGCTGGGGGGAAAGATTACCATCCTCTTGGAAACACTCTCTCCGAGACGGCGAGCCTGGCTGACAGCACCCCAAAGGGAGAAGTTCACGTCGCAGGATCCGCCGCGCGCCTCGCGGCGATGCACTATGTCTTGCGCGAGGGACGCGCCCTCAGGCGGATGGGAAAACCGATTCGCTGCTATGCCGTTCTCCGACCCCACCCCCCCGAAAAACGGCAAGGCCCTGTGGACACACCGCTCATTGGCCGCGACATGGAACTCAACGCCCTCCGTGGGCTCTGGCGCGATTGCGCGATCAACAGGCAGCAACGCAGCGCGCTCATCATTGGCACAGCCGGCCAAGGCAAGAGCCGTTTGCTGGACGAGTTCCTCCTACGCCACTCCACCGATGCTCATGTCTTCACCGCAAGCGCAACGCCACACCAACGAGAGACGCCTAACACGATCCTCCACGACCTCTTGCGCAGCATCACAGGTGTACCAGGGGGAGGAAGTCGCCGCGTTCATGCACGCCTCTTCGAGCGCCTTCGTGAAATCCTCCCACCTCACACGGGAAGTGAAATTGATCGCCTCCCGGACACCCTCGCAGCGCTGATCAGCCCCCAGTACAACGACTGGAGCGAGGATCCCCGGCGCCGAGAAGTCCACTCTGCCATGCGCAAGCTCCTCCTCTACTTGGCGGAGCACCACAAGTTGATCCTGGTGGTGGAAAACCTGCACTGGGCCGACACTCCCAGCCTTGACTTCCTCGCCACCCTCGTCAGCCGCGGCGCCGAGACCAAAGTGCCCTTGCTGCTCCTGGCCACCGCCAGGCCCGAAGAGGGGGTCCCGCTAGATGACGTTTTCCCAGAGGGGATCGCCTCACAAATTGGTCTCGAGGACCTCAACGCTGGCGACCAACAGCAACTCCTGCTCGAGATCCTCGGCACCAATCTGAACGATGACCTCGCCCAGGCCATCGAGCGTCGCGCGGGAGGCAACCCCTTCTATCTGCGAGAGCTAGCCTTTGCCCTGCATGAATCAGGTGCCAGCGGGCTCGCTGATATCCCTGCATCCGTGCGTGGTGTCGTCGCCAGCCGCGTGGACCGCCTCCCTACAGATACGAAGGCAGTGCTCCAGCGCGCCGCGGTCATCGGCCCGGTTTTTCGCGAGGGCATCCTCACGTCTGTTCTCGGGCGCAACCCCGCCCGCTCCTTGGCCGAGCTGCGAAACAGCGAGATAATTCTACCCAGCAGTGGGATGGCCGTCCTTTATCAGGCTGGGGTCAGCGAGCACTTCGAGCGAGAGTGGGCGTTCAGGCATCTCGTCGCCCAGGAGGTCATCTACGAGGCGCTCTCGCCCGCTGACCGCAAAAATTTGCACGCTAAGGTGGGCGAGATTATGGCCCAGCGCGCCGCCCGCGGTTCGAGCGATCCTGCGGCGGAGATCGCCCGACACTTTGAGGCCGCGGGCTCCAACATAGACGCCGCAGACTATTACCTCCAAGCTGCCAAGGAGGCGGCCGCTAGCTATGCCAACGCTGAGGCGTTAACCCTTTTTGACAAGGCCCTGGCGCTCGCTCTGGACAGCGACCTAATCTACGAGATCGTGTCTGGTCGAGAGCGCGTCTTTGGCCGCCTGGGAAGACACGACGAGCAGGCAAGCGATCTAGAGCTGCTACGACGCCTCAGCGGCCGAGACGACGCGCGCTTAGCCGAGCTGCGTGTACGAGAAGCGTTGCGCTTGTTGCGCATCGGTGAGGCCTACCGAGCGCTGGAAGCGGCCGAAGAAGCTGAAGCCGCGGCGACGAACGCCCAGCAACCTCTCTTGGAGGGTGAGGCCCTGAGACTGCGGGCCGAGGCCTACGAGCGCCTTGATGATCACGCCCGCGCCCTCGAGGCCGCAAAACTCGCCCTCGAGATCTTCCGCCAGCATGAAGCTCTCAGTCACCAAGTACGCGCCCATATGACGATTGGGCGCATCCTGCTCATCCAGGCGCGGTATAGCGAAGCCCTCAACAACTACCGCCCTGCCCTCGAACTCATTCGGCAACTGAAAGACCGCTGGCTCGAGCGCATCCTCCGCAACCACCTCGCCGTTGTCTATCTCTGCCGTGGCAACTACCCCCGGGCCCTCGACGAGGCGCTCTACAGCCTGCGTCTCTGCGTCGAGTTCGATGATCGGGCCCGAGAAGGAGACAACGCGACTGTCATTGGCATCATCTGGATGGACTTGGGGCACTACGCCCACGCACGAACGTACCTCGACGATGCGCTCTCCATCCATCGCCAAACAGGATCACGTTGGAGCGAAGCTGACACCCTCGTCTATGTGGCTATCCTCGAGATCGCGGCGCGCGACTTCAACAGCGCCATCGATCTACTCTGCCAGGCAAAAGGCCTGGCAGAAGACCTCGGGGCCAAATATATCGAAGTCAACGCTCGCAACACCCTCGCCGTGGCCCTCTGCGACCGCAACAGCACACATGACGCGGAGTGGGCCCTCGAAGAAGCAACCACTGCGGCCCAGATCGCCCACGGGGTCACGCTGATCGTCGGAGAAATTCCAAGCCTCAGCCGTGCAGCCCGCGCCAAGGCGCTCTTGGGAGACATGGTGACAGCCCGCGCCCTCTCACGCCGCGCCGTAGAGCTCCTCGACAGCCAGAAGCTGCTGGATGGCCCCGAGCAAGAAGTCTACTACACCCACTACCGAATTCTCGCGGCAGACAACGACCCAAAAGCAGCTCAGTACCTCCTCCAAGCCCATGAACAAATGCAGGCGAAGCTCGTCAAACTCAAAGATCCCGAGCACCGGGAGGGGTTCTGCAGAGTGGCGCTCAACGCCGCGATTCTGCGTGATGTCGCGGCGCAACCCGAGCAGACAAAGGTCGACGGCTGAACTTCGACCAGCTGCCTTAGCCAAGCCTACTCTCGCCCCATTCTGTTGCGATGCGAAGCCATTCGTATGGACCATCCTGCTTGGTAGCGCCGGATGGGTGGGGTGGACGACGTGGCCATCACTTCAACTGGTAATTAATCCAATGTGCGATAACCGTGCCCTTATTCGGATTGTTGTTCGGCACGGTGAGTTGGGTGGATGCCCCGCCTTTGAGCACATCGATCAGCATGAACCTCGAGTCCGCGTGCCTGGCCTTCTCTGACGATTTGTTGACCTGGGTCGGGTTGAATTCAACGATATGGGCTGAACCGTTCTTGGTCAGACCATGGTAGGTGGTTTGATAGTTCACCCATCCCAGCTTGAGGATTCCCTTGCCCTTGCGCTCACCATAGGAGTTTGGGTAGCCATACTGACCGTTTCCCGACTCATGAAGCCGAACAGCTTCTATTGTCGCGATCAGCGTTGCCAGCTTGCCATTGGTCACGGCCCGTTTGGAGCGTGAGGGGCGAAGCTTTCCGGTTTTGCGTGACTGCACCATCAGGGAAAAATCCCCACTGGGCTGGCGAACCAGCAAGTGGTGGCCACGCCGCGTCTTACCCAGCCGAATCTTCTGCACTTTTCGACCTGCGGGAGTCAGGGAGCTATCCCATTGACCTCCAAAACTCTTGGCCAACGGCCGCTCTGCGTGTGCTGAACCTGTCGCCGCGAGCATCAAGACCAACGCAGAACCAAGCATTCCATGTGGAGTGAATAGAGTTTTCATAGGGAGACATAACAGCAAGCATCATGCCAGGGCGAAACCGTGGGCTAAGGTTCCGAACTTCAAAGAAAGTCGTCCCACCCTCGACACCCCGCCCTTGTCTTGAATTCGTTGACATGGTGGCCACCCACCTGGCAAACGCCCCACCGAAATCCTACCCCACTGGCGGATCCTTCCCAGGCTCCTTGCCAGGGTCGTGATACTCCGCCATCGCCTGCTCTACTGCTCGCACCTGGCGTTGGGTGATCCGACACTCCGCGAATTGAAACTGTGCCAGCAAATCGACAACGACACGTTTGGGGAGGCCCTCCAGGTCATCACCGGCGGTGGCACGTCGGTCGACCTCGTTGGCCATCATCACGATGACCGCCTCCAGAGAATGAGGCCGAGGGCCCCCATAGCGCAGGGCAGCGCGGTCGACCATCTCGTCACCCGCCCGGGCGAGTTTTACGAGATCGACCATCTCAAGTGTGCCGAGGTGCTCCTCAGCCACCGCGACGACCTCGGCGGCGATGCCCTCCCTCCTCAGCAAGGCACACCCCTGGACCACACGTTGTAAACGATGCCGTGCGCGGTCAACGAGAGGCGCGTCTTCCACTTCGTCAGCTGTTTCGAGGCAACCCACATCATGATAGAGCGCTCCCACTCGGGCCAGCAGGCGATCGGCGCCCACACCCTTCGCGGCATGGTCTGCCAGCGTCATCACGCGCAAACTGTGGGAGAAGACCTCAGGCTCGTCCTCTCGCAACCGAGACAAGAGGGGGTGCTCGTAGTCAGCCAACACCCTCAACTCCCCGCGCGACACCACGCCTAACCAGCGCTGCACGAAGGGCAACAAGACAAACGCCACCACGCCCGCCAACACACCGCCAGCGAAAGCTTGGGCAGCGCCCCAAAGCTCCTGATAGGTCTGGACTCGACCTGCTGCAGCCCGCGTGGCCTCGAAGGCCAGCGCCTGGGCCAACCCCACGAGGATGCCAGCAGGGAGGACTCCGCCCCTCCGACGATGCCGCACAGTCAAAGCGCCTATCACACCACCACTTGCGCCCACCAGAATCGCGGCCAGGTCGAAGTGGGTGGTGATACCGAAGCCCGTAGCCACGATCACCGCCGCCGTCACCCCTGCCCTTCTTCCGTATACGACGGCCACAACGAGGGTTATCGCCGCCTGGGGGATCGTGGTGATATGCACTGGCCACCAATAAAGCGCCCAGTGTCCAGCACCAAGGATCAGCACCATCCCCGCCATCACCACGGGCACACCTTTTTCCTGCGCCCCGAACACCCTGGGTTCCATCTCCCGTCCAGCGATGACGAAAAGAAAGAGCAGCGCCAAGCTCAGGATGAACCGGCCTGTGAGGCGTCCCGCGCGATGCCCACCCTCTCCCCTGATGCTCGCGACGATGGCGTGGTGGGCACGGGTGTCCACGACTCTGCCTCGGGCGACGAGCACGTCGCCTCGACGTATGCGAATCACCTTGATGCCCGTGACCTGCGAGATGTCAGCGATGAACTTCCGGTTCTCTTTTGCGTAGCGCAGGTTCGCAGGCAAGCGCTGCAAGATGAAGTCGATGGCTTGCCGTCGTACAAGGGAGGGGACCCGATAGAAAAATCGACTCAGGGCACGCTTCAACGCACCCCGAAGGTTCGAAAAGCGATAGAGCCCCTTCACCTCCCGTTTTTTGTAGCGCCCGTAGACATAGACACGAATGTTCTTCTTTTCGTTCGGGAACTCTGCGTCGGGGATCACCCCTACCTCGTAGTAGCGCTCCAAGAAACGAAAGGACCCATAGAGCAATGCCTGCAAGTCTCGGCGCCGCGCGGCCTGAACTTGCCACGGCAGCCCACCGCCATCAGAGAGACCTAGGCCAGCATCCTGCTCGCCGGCATCCTGCTCGCCGGCATCCTGCTCGCTGGCATCCTGCTCGCTGGCATCCTGCTCGCTGGCATCCTGCTCGCTGGCATCCTGCTCACTGGCATCCTGCTCGCTGGCATCCCGGTGGTGGGCAACGCCCGCATCCACGCCACCTCCATCCACACCTCCATCCGCTCCATCCATTTGGCTATCCGCCGGTATCTGCAAAGGAGGCCAACCCCAGCGCTCCACACCCAAGGCGGCTGCCACGATCTTCTCCTTCCGGGTGTGCAGAAGCTTGGGGTCCTGAATGTAGATCGGAAGATAGCTCTGGCGAGCCTCCCGGGCCTCAGCCACATAGCTCTCGTGCAAATCGAAAACGGCATCCACCGCGGCCCGATACGTGTGTTGTGCCATGCTGCCCTTGGCGGGCACATCCGCTGGGAACACGTGGAGGATCAGTAACTCGTTGCCAATCAACGCCGCCGCCACCAGCGCCGGCATCAACCAACGCCAGGCCTCCGCCAGAACCCGGCTCCCTCGTGCGTTCTTGCTCTTGGATGGCGCGGCCATTGTCTTCCCGGGTGGCAAGTCTCCGCGCCTCGTCAGCTCGACTTAGCGGGTCTGCGGCTCAAACTTGAGAGTGCGAACGATCTCAATCGTACCAACGTTGTTGCCGCTGATCTTCATCTTGTCCAACACTCCACGAGCGCAGCCTGCGGATTTCACGCCAACGCCAGAGACCGTCGAACTCATGACATACCCCGACCGATGCAAGCGAAAGCGAATCGAAACCTTTCCAGCCTCTTCACCGCCAGCCTCGAAGCAGCTCTTGAGAGCGCCCATGCGCGAGGCCAAGGTGCCGTCGACCCGGCGCTCGAGCGCCTTACGACGCTTGTCAGCCTCACTTGGGCCCTCTTCCTTCGCCGCTAACGGGGCGACCTCGGGGGGCGAAGGTTCGGCTGCCTTCTTCTTGGCGACGACCTCATCGGCCCTACGCCAATCGCTTCCAGTTCCCGTGTTGGAGACCTTCTCTTCCACACCCTCTTCGGTGTTTTCGTCCACAGGAGCCATGGAAGGTTTCTCGTTCCCAACAGGGCTGACGAGGGGCGCTGGAGCCGTATTTTTGCTCTTCTTTTTGCATCCGGCGCCCAAAGGAACGACAAGGGTTAGAGCAAACAATATCAACATAGATTTTCGCATCACCGTCTTATGGTAAGATGCCGAGGAAATTGCGTCAACATCCCGTCCTCGCAAGGGATTTCCATTTGGAGCCACAATGCGAGAGGGAGGGCCAAGGGTTGTGTCCACTACCGAGTTCGAACAACTCGTCCAAGCGGTGAAGCGAGAGCCCGGATCCGAGGCGTTTTCGCTCCTCGCTGAGCACCACCTTCAGCGCCACGAAGTCGACCAGGCCCTCGAGACCTGTCGAGCCGGTTTTGAGGTCAACCCCGCGTATGAGCGCGGTGCAGTGGTTTTTCTCGAGGTATTGCGCCAACTCGAAGACGTCACGCAGGGGAGCGAAGTCTACGGTCGAGCCATCGCCGAGCACCCCCGGTCGAGCGAGCTGCGGTTGGCCTGGGCGAAGCTCCTGAAACACGCGGGCCGAGACTACGAGGCCCGCTTGCGAGCCAAGGAAGCTGTAGATCTCGCGCCTGAGAACGAAGAAGCCCAGGTGCTACTGACGGACCTCTCGGCCGCCGCTCCGACACAACCAGGGGCAGGTGGGCCCATCACACGCCCACCCACTGCCACTGGGAGCATCCGTGAGAAGGTCGCCGCGCTCAAGCCACGCGCCGGGAGCGCCATGCATGGTCGCTTCGACTTCACCCCTACCCCCGCATATGTCGAGCCACCACCTGAACTCCGAGAGCGGGGGCTGGCGGCTATGGCTGAATTCTTCGATGTCTCCGCACCAACGCTCCGCCAGAAGGAACGATTTGCAGGTCCCATCGATCCTACCTGTACAACGTCCCAGAACCTGTTCCCCAAGACCCCTGTGCCAGTCTTGGCCTCCCAGGCGCAAACCCCGACAGCAGACACAGACACAGACACAGACACAGACACAGAGGCAGAGGCCCCTGAGCTCTCGACGTCCAGCTCTCCTCATCACGAGGCTCAGGCAGAAGCGCCAGAACACGAGGGCCACGCACAGCGCAGGCGTTGGCGCCGTTGGTGGCTCTTTCCCCTTGCGACCTTATTGATCACAGTGCCGGTGGCGGGAGCGTTCATCTATAAGGAGGCCAAGCAGCGGGCGCTTCACGCCGCGCTGAAGACCGCCATTGACAACGTCCGCGGTGATCGCTTGCAGGCC
>JAFCZD010000070.1 GCA_019314525.1 Deltaproteobacteria bacterium | reverse complement strand
GCGCTGTGCGGGGGGCAGGGGATCCTCGAGCCCAATGCCGCGAAACTCGCCCTTAGGGCCAATGGCTTGTTGATAGCGCGCCAGGAGCGACACACCCTCGTCGTCCACCAATCCTGCACGCCCCACGTCACGGGTGCGCTCCATCCAGGGCTCGAGGATGAGCACTCCGGCCCCTTCGAGCAGTCGTGAGATTTTGGCGCAGAGTTGGGGCGAGAGGCTCTGCCCAGCACCCCAGATCCGCGCTCGGCCCGCGGCAGCGAGGGGGTGCTTGAGCACCCAACGCGCACCCGGAGGGAAGTCGCGCAGGTGAGCTTTGAGTTCGGACACGTCGGCGATGGCTGCGGCCAAGGGCAGCGCCTCCCCCCATCGACGGCCAAGGAGCAGCGCGAAGGCCTTGTGGTTGACGGTCGCGGTGACACGAGGATCCGGGCGGGGAACGCTCCACAGTCGCCTCACCAACGGGTTCTTCAGAGCCAGCCTCGCTGCAGGATCGCCCCCCCATGCTTCAGCGGTGCACCAGGGGAGCGTGACCTCCGCCTCAGGGACACGACCTGTAACGATCTGTGGTCGGGGGAGGTGTGGAGTGAGGCGCTCTGGTGCGAGCTCGTGGGGCAGCCAGAGGGTGTCTCCGTCGGTGCCGAGGGCGCGGAGCAAGCTGCCATACGCGGCAGCATGCTTGCGCGCGGCCAGTCGTTGGGCGCGGTCTGCCAGGACATCTTCACAGCCGAGGTTGGCGATGAGCAGCGTGGGCAGCATGGGAGCATGATAAAGCGTCTGGGCGGAGGTGCAACTCTGAAGGGCTGGGGCTCGCTCCTCTTGATAGAGGATGGTATAGGGCTGCTCTTTGGAGGTGTGATGGACAGTCCCCAATTCGACGCAGTGCTCTGGCAGGAGTTGGTCAGCACGCGCATGCCTTTTGGCAAATACGGGCCGGAACACTTCCCGCCTCGAGGCGTTCCGCTCTATGAGCTCCCTTATCCCTACCTCGCTTGGTTTGCGCGCAAGGGCTTTCCCTCTTCACGCCTTGGAGAGCTCTTGGCGCTCGTGCACCAGATCAAGGCCGATGGTGCTGAGGCCGCCTTTGCGCCCTTACGTCAGCAGGCCGCCGCGCGAGGGGAGGCGGTGGTTTGGCATCCGAAGCCTCGTCGACATATTCGCCTCGAGGTGGAGGACTGAGATGAAGGGCCTCAGCGGTGGACGATGAGACCGTCATATCCCACGGCCCAGAGACCGCCGGGCCCTCCCCACACGCCCCAAAGATAGGTTGAGTTGCCGCTTGGAGTTTCGCTCCAGGTGCTGCCGTTCCAATGGACGATGGTGCCAGGTCCTCCCACGGCCCAGACATCGTTGGGACCGATCCCCCACAGGCCATAGAGCCAGCTCGTGGTACCGCTGGAGGTCTGGGACCATGCGCTGCCATTCCAGTGGACGATGGTACCCGATTCTCCCACAACCCAGACGTCGTCGGAACTGCTGCCCCATACCCCATAGAGCACGTCTGAGGTGTCGCTGGTGACAGGAGACCACACGGTGCCGTTCCAGTGGATAGTGATGCCACCATTTCCCACGGCCCAGACGTCCCCAGATCCAGCCCCCCACACCCCTTTCAACATCACCGACGTGCCACTGGTAACCGGAGTCCAGGCTGTGCCATTCCAATGCACAATGACACCACCATCTCCCACAGCCCAGACGTCGTTGGGATCACTACCCCATACACCATTGAGCCAGTTCGAGGTGCCGCTGGTGACCGCAGACCATGCGGTGCCGTTCCAGTGCGTGATGCGACCACCGTCTCCCACAGCCCAGACATCAGCAGCACCGCTGCCCCACACTGCACCCAGATGGTTCGAGGTGTCGCTGTTGACTGCAGACCATGCGGTGCCGTTCCAGTGGACGATGACTCCGTTGCCCCCTGCTGCCCAGACGCTGTCGGGACCGCTCCCCCACACCGAACTCAGGTGGGTCGTGGTGGCGCTGGTGGTCTGGATCCAGGACCCATCCACCAGCACGTCGACTGCGTCGCTTCGAACCCCATCCGATGGGCCGTCGACTCCATCGCTTCGAATCCCATCCGATAGGCCATCGACTGCGTCGCTTCGAACCCCATCCGCTGTGCCGTCGACTCCATCGCTTCGAATCCCATCCGATGGGCCGTCGACTCCATCGGCGCGAGGTCCATCTGAGAGCATGTCAATGAGGTCAACTTCGTGTCCACCCTCCTGTCTGTCTGTGGGGTCGAATCCGTAGCGTACGCAGCCGCCCAGAACGACCGCTAGGAACAAGACCAGCCAAGACGCGCGACGTATCACGTACTGGTTTGTGCTGGCCTGTCGCTGCATAGAGCGAGATCTTAGCGCCCGTCCGGTCCCAGGGCAACGATACTAAGCGGAGGTGCGCCGTACCCAAAGGTCGCGCAGGCGCGGTCGCCGGCTGGCGAGCAGCATGGCTAAGGCTAGCGCGATCATGGCCCACTCGTGGGGCTCTGGCGTCGCGTGATAGTTCAGAGGGCCTGGAACGCCTTTGCCCATGCCATGCACCCGGCGCTGCCAGACCCGACCGGAGGTGGCCCGTTGGTAGTCAGTGTCCTTTTCGGTGACAAGTAAGGCTGTATATTCGCTCGCAATTCGCAAGTCCTTGGACAGCGCAACGATGTCGGGGCGCAAAGCATCTTCCTCACCAAAGATCTTGATCCGCTGCTGAAGATGGCCAATCTCCGCGGCCCCCCAAAGGGTGGCTGGGCCATGCGCAATCTCACGTAGCGCGAGGGAGAGGTCCATGTCGCCCAGTCGAACGTTCGCCTCTTGCTTCACCAAAAGCCGCATCGCCACCACGACGGTCTCTGCGCGATGCTGGAGCACATGAACAGGGGTGCCATCGCTCGCTCGCGGAGTTGGCGTGCGTGGCACACTGAGGGCCGCAAGGATCTCGTCCTCCTGGTCCGCTTTGTCGCTCTTGGTGTCGCTCTTGGTGTCGCTCTTGGTGTCGCTCTTGGTGTCACTCTTCTTGGACTCATGCCCCACCTGGAAAAAGAGCCCTCGAGTGACCTCTGCCAGATGTTGCAGGCTTGCTCGGGTCTTGCTCCCTTCGCCGAGTTGCAGCACGGAGATGCGCACGGCGGGCTTCGAAGAGCTGCGGTTATGGTCGTACGCACGCCGGGCTAGGTGCTCGAGCTCGGCTTGATAGCTGGGGGTTGGGGAGTCAGTGATAACTACCAGGTGCTCCACGTTCAGTTTCAGCGCGCGCTCGAAGGCTGGTAGAAAGGCGGTGCCTCCACCAGGCGAGAGCTGTTCTATTTGTTGCATTGTGTGAACTGTCGGCTGCAGCCCCAATGGAATCAGGGCTGTCTTCATCTTGGACGGTACCTTGGATGCGAGGCGTTGGGCCAAACGCTGGGCCAAGGGCCAGTGGGGGGCCATGCTCTTGGAGGTGTCCAAAAGGATGGCCATGGGCGAGGGCGTACGAGCAGTGGCCAACGCTGGGACCTCGGCTATCAAGTAGCGCTTCTCCCCTCGGTGCTGCAGCACAGCCTGTGGCAAGGCTGGGTTGACGCCATACTCCAGAATCACAGGTGCTGACACCTGCTGCGCTGTCGCCATGCGTGGCAGAACCCAGCTCCTGCCTTCGCGTTTTGGGCTCACAGTGTAGCCTGCAACGCGTACGCCTAGTCCACCCCCATAGGCGTCGAGGCGTCCTCTGAGGCGCATAGGGGCTTGGCCCTTCTGATGCAGTAGAACGCTGTAGCGCCCCCGTCCTTCACTACGGGAGAGACGGGGAAGATCCGGATCCGGTAGAGACCGCTCGCTGTGCGCTCCACGAGAGCCGGATCGCGCTTCTGACGCACGATGCCCTCGTAGATTTCCTTCGCGCGCTGCCGCTCAAGGACACGCGCTGGTCGGCGCACGCCATTCACCCACAGGCCAAGGTCGTCCACCGTGGCGCCGGGAGGCAGTTGATACGTGTAGTCTGCCTCGACCGGCCGGGAGAGCGGGTTTTCGAACTCTTGGATCACCCGCACCACGGCCACAGGGTGCTCCACATGCACAGAGACATCGTGTCGAACGAGGCGCAGGATCGTCTGAGTACCTCGCACGCGCATGCCCACGGCGTGGGCCGAAGAGGTTGGGAGCACGAACAAACAGACAACGCCAAGGAGTCTTGAGGTTCGGGCAAGGGCTTTGGCTCTTTGAGTGGTCATGGTCATTCTCCTGCTCACATCCCGAAGAAGTTGCCAAAGGGGCCTGTGAGTTTGAAGCCGATGGGGCTCTCATCCTGGGTAAAGAAGAAGGGGCGAATAGGAAAGTTTCGGTGGTGACGCCACTGAACTCGCCGCCTGAGGGGCACCGTCGCAGGTTCGTCTGTGAGCCGCTCATAGGCCTCTGCCATGGCCTCACGACGGGGCGCATCATGTTCACGGGTGATCCGCTCAAGGAGTAGCGTTTCTCGACCGCGAAGCGCAGCGATGGCGCTCATGCGCTGGGCAGAGAATGCAGGCTGCTTCGTTATGGCCGTGATGTCCTGCAGAAGGTGCCGCCGCTGCATGTTGCCCACAAAGGTGAAGGAAACGGCGAGGGTGACCACGATGACGGGTGGAGCGACGATGGCTAGCACCACCCAGCGGCGTGAGAGGCGCAAACGCAGCACGCGCGCCGCGCGGACGGCTTGCACCACCGAGATGGCCGTGACAAGGAAGGGGCAGAGCCCGCAGAAGCCAATGCCCATAAAGATGACCGCGATCAAAGAGAGGGGAAGCATGGGCAAAAAGAGCAAAGAGAGATACCCCCACCACGTGATGCTTAGCGCCGACGAGACCAGGAGAAGCGCCAAGAGCAGGGTGGAGCGGGGGGCATCCACGAGTACTTCTTTCGTGTTCTTGCGCCGCATGCGCCGCAGCAGTAGCAGGTTTAGGAGCACCCCCGTTGCAGATGCGATACAGAGGAGAACGCCGAGAAGTCCAAGGTCCACCACGGGTACCGCATGGTTGACGATAACGGAGACGATGGGGAGAACCACACCCGCGAGGATCACCAAGGCGATGCGGAAGCGCGAGAGCCGCGCGACGTCGGGGAGAGCGGTGTCTGTCATGCTCGGGTCGTACCAAGGCGACGCTCGAAAAGGGTGCGGTGGCGTGGAACTTTCAGGGGGCAATGCTGGAGCGGGCGACGGTGTCGCGCTGGTAGTCATGGCGTATTCCTCCTTTGAATCGCGTTCAATAAAAGTCTCAGACGCGAACGGGCACGGGCTTGGCTGGCGTCGAGAAGTTGCAGGTGTGTCCAGCGCGACTCCGCGCCGCGCAGTCGCGCCCAGACCCCGGAAGCGATGCGCTTGGCAAGGCTGCACGTGGTCTCACCTCGATGGCTGAGATACGTGGTGGCCACGGTGGCCTCGTCTGCCCCACGACGCACACGCAGGAGCGTGATGCAGCCAGAAGCGTCGTGCACTTCTTGGCGTGAGGTGATCTCCAGGCCAGACGCTTTGAGACAAACGCTGGCAGGGTGATGTTGTCGTACGCCCGCCGCTACCACCGACGTGGCCAAGGTCGAACCGTAGCGGCGCTTGGAGATGGACACGCTCACGCGACGGGCGAGGCGCGCCTCCGAGGGATCGGGGGCAACAGCTACGCTGCTCTTGTCGTCGAGGATATGGGGGAGCCATGCAGCTTCAACACGGATGTCTTCACTTGTGCCTCGCGACGGCCGCGCCAACGCGAGCAAGAAGAGCACAAGGATGGGGATCCACGGAGATCTTCTGCTCAAGGCGGTCATGCTGCTTGTTCCTCCGCGTTTCCTTGGGCTTTGGGGCGGCGCCAGAACCAGAGCAAAGAGCCACACGCCAAGGCAAAGACGGAGAGCCCAATGCCTTGGTGAATAGCGTCTGTGGGGGGACCGCCGAGCCAAAGGTGCAGCAGCGCCAAAGTCACTACACGTGAGACATTGGCCACAAACACGGCCAGCAGGAGCAGGAGCCAGAAGAAGACTCGCTTGTGGCGAGGGCTGGCCAGAAGTCCAAAGATCAAGGCCGCGATGATCAGACGAATGCCGCTGCAGGATTCGTCCACCGCGACCACCATGGAGGGAAAACGAAGCAGCGTGCCCTCCACCTGCACGGCGGCGCCGTAGAGGCGCAAAACTCCACCAGCGATGCGGGTGACGGCGTGTTGCAGATGAAAGCCGAAGAGCACGTTGCCCCAATGGGCCACAGGTAGCGTGGCGAGGCCCAAATAGAGCTGGGGCTGCGCGTACCAACGCCCGGTGATTTGAAAGAACGCGAAACTCCAGAGGTGCAACGCCAAGATGGCGAGGAGCGCCATGACGAGGTGGATGCCGAGGGGGGCGAGGAAGAACTCTAGAGCGACCACGGCGACCGCGGCCCAAAGGGCGCCACGGCGAGTCTCGTCACGGAGTTGGGGGAGGCGGCGCCAGAAGAGAGCGATGAGCGGAAGGGCTAAATAGCCGCTTGACCCATAGTTCATGTCCGTCCAGCTGCTCACGAGCCAACGTAGGCCAGGCAAGAAGGTGAGGATGATGGCTGTGAGAGCGAGAGTGGGGGGCAGCAGAGGTGAGCGTGCTGCGAGCCAGCGCAGGAAGCGACTGGGGAGGGCTAAATTGTTTTCCACCATCAAGCTCATGAACAAGAGATGACAGAGAGATGGGGCTGGTGGCGGGCAATACTGTGACGAGGTTGAGGAGAAGATGTGGCGAAGTTGTGACAGGGACGAAGGAGGAACTGTGGCACACTAGCCTCGCTATGAGAGCACTGGTCCACACAAAGCCATGATGAACCCATGAGCGCAGATTTCCCCTCCCCAAACACGCCCTCGCCAGCTCAATGGATCCAGCCAGCCTTGCGCGTGGCCTGCGCGTGCGCTCAAAGCCAGAACGAGGGTGTGCGAGACACCGACGCCCTCTTGGAGATGTGCCTCAACCTTCACGCCCAAGGGGAGAGCGGTGGGAGCCTGACCATTGAGGTGGAGCCAGAGCGCTTGCTCCACGCCGAGCAGAGCCTCGCTCCAGACGTCTGCGAAGACCTGGCGGCTCGGCTCTATGGCGACGGGTTGCGGCGGATCATTATCACTGGGGTGGCTCGCCAAGACGATATCGTCGCGCTTATCGAGGTCTTTGCCTTGCGCTTGCTAGACCCGCCAGAAGATGACATCTCGACCCTTGCGGCGGCGCGCATCTCTTCGCGCATCATCTTCGACCGTTCTGGGGCGCCCCTACCTAAACTGAGCGCCGAGAGCGTTTCGCCCAAAGAGTGGGATGTGCCCTTGGCGCAGCTGTCAACCCAGCTCGTACCAAGCCATCGTGTTCTGGCGTCCGACACGTTGTCTGCTCTGCGCCAGGAGGCTGCATCTTTGCCCTGCGAGGGCACGGCTCAACTTGCGCGTGAAGTGCTCTTGCGCGTTGACGATTCCGTCGCGGCTCGAGAGCGCTGCGTCACCTTGCTCGTGGCGTTGGCTCAGCTACACTTGGCAGGGGGGCACCTGCGCGAGCTTGTTCAACTCCTGGAGCGCGCCAAACAAGCGCTTGGCGCCGAGGAGATGGGACCTCTCAGCTTCGTGGACGCCATGGTGATGCAAGGGAGGGTACTCGACCACCTCGTGGATGCTCACCACAAGATAAGTGGGCATGATATGGCGGCCTTGCTGGCCTACGCTGGCGAGGGCATGACGGATGGGCTCCTGATGCGCTTTTCGGCTGAGACGCAGCCCGCACGACGGGGGAGGCTCAAAGCGGCCATCGTGGGCCTAGCCAGCTCTCGGCCGGAGCTGATCCTCGATCGTCTTGGTGACCTCGGCAACAGTGAACGTGCAGCCGAGCTCTTCAACGTGATTTGTATTACGGCTCCCCCCGAGCGCCTGATGGATGCGGCCTATGGGCTGCTCGGTGAGGATGAGCCCGACCTGCAGCTTGCGGCCCTGGAGGTGATCGCGGCTGACTCCGCTTCGCCCCGGCTTGAAGACGCGTGTGTGCAACTGCTGGAGAGCCCTTTGTCGGCTGTACGGCAGCGGGCGGCGGGCATTCTCGGTCGCAAGGGCAGTCATAAGGTTGTTGATGGCCTGCTCGCCACCGCTGAGAGGCTCGCTCGTGGACGAAACTTGGAGGACGTAGAAGCGACGCACCTTGGACGTGCGGTGGGTCGCGCCGCAGCAGAGCCACCGGAGTTGCTCTTCAAGTGGGTCAAGCCGCCCTCTTTGCTGACGCGCGGGAAGCGCGCATATGCGGCGCGGCAGTTGCGGTGGGTGGCCGTCTCCGCCCTCTCGCAGGTGGCGACAAAGCGAGCCCAGAAGGGCATAGAGCAGGCCAAGGGGCGCGCGGACGAGGCGTTCAGGGCTCACTGCGAGGCTGCTCTGAAGCGGGCGGCGAACATCGCCAAGGAGCGAGCAGAAGACCTCCTACGCACCCGACCACTGTGCGTCGTAGATATCGAGGACGAAGCTGAGGCTGGCCCTCGTGTTTACGGGAGCGCGCGCCGGAAAGAGACGCCAGGAGATGGCGATGAGTGATGCCTCCGCCGTGTGCGATCGTCTCACCGCCGCTCTCGCCGTGGCGCGGATGGCGTGGGCCGAAGGAGCCCAAGAGCCTCGTGAAGAGGCAGCTATCCAGGGAGAAGAGACGGCATCACCTCTCGACGCTGCCGCACTCTGGGTTGACCACGCATTTGGGCAGGTATCCAAGGGCGCTCCGATCTCTATTCGCCCTCTGCGACGAAGCATCGTCGACATGCTCTTTGTTGGCGTCGATGCCGATGAGCTGTGGATGGATGTGATCAGGGCCAGCGACTTCGCGAAGCACGCGGCGCGGGTGGCCCGCCTAGCTCTTCTCGTGAGCGAGGGTATCGGCTTGTCAGCCCAAGATCGGCAGGAATTGGGCGTCGCGGCGCTCCTGCACGACGTGGGCTATGGGGCTCGGTCGTTGGCACCAGAACAGTCCTCACCTTTCGCTGGCCATGTTAGGACGGGTCTGCTTGCGCTCGCTCCGAGGGGTGGCGCTACACAGGGGCTGGTGTGGCGTGGGCTCGTCGCTCTTTACCATCACCACCCAGCGTCGACGCTGAGCGAGACGCCATCGTTGCCGGCGCGAATCATTCGTCTCGCAGAAGATTACGACCACCTCTGTCACCACGCCAAAGCCCCTCACTCTCCTTGGAGGGCGTTGGCCTTGATGGCTGGCTCTGGCGGGAGTCTCTACGACGCAACTCTCTTGCAGGCCATGATCAACGCCTTGGGCTGCTACCCACCAGGGACCTGCCTGCAGCTGAGGGATGGCCGCATCTGCTGGTCGGCCTCTGTGGCACGTGAGGGGCTCTTCGATCGGCCGCGCGCGTTCTGCGCTGATGGCTCTTCCCTCGATTTGGCTGAAGACGGCGTGGTGGCCCGAGTGATGGAGCCGTAGACTCACTCCGCACCCAGCCGAGCGCGAATGCGATAGTGCTCGCGTCCATAGAAGAACGCTCCTACGCAAGGGTGGTAGGGCAAGTCCAACTCGAGGTGGTCGGCGTTGGCGTTCATTTGCACTTCGACTTTGGTCTTCGCGCCAATAGGCAGAGCGGTACGTTCGCCAACAAGGTGATAGCGTAGGTCCACCGCAATCTTCTTCGCCGTGGCCGGCAGGGGTGGGATCTTCGTGTAGAGCAGGCGAAGGATGGTCCAGAAGACCTTCAGGTTCTTCGGGTTGGTCAACTCAAACGTGGCTTCGCCCACGGCAAAACGTGGGTCCGTAGAGACGTTTTGTTGCGTCAGGAGCTTCGGTGGTGTCGGCGCTGCGTCAAAGTAGCTTTGCAGCTGGCACTCATCGTTGAACATGACCTCGCGCACACGTTTGGGCTTGAAGACTTCATCACGTTTGAGGGAAGGCCCACAGCCCGCTGAGGAGACGCACACGAGCAACGCTAGCAGTACGATTGCGAAGGCCTTTTTCATCTCGCCTGATCGTCTTTCGAAGAGACCTCGGGAGGGCAGACGCGCAGGAGGTGTTCTGCTGGCAGACGCTCGCGCAGAAGCTCTAGAGCATGCTCCACCGCCGCGACGTCTTGGCTCTTTACAGTAATTTGAACCCGATACTCGCCCGAGAGACGTGGGTACGAGCCGATGGTCACCCCGAGGCGTTCACGGCTAATTGCCGCCAACTCAGTGGCGATCACGCTCTCATAACATCCGAGAAAAAGGCGGCCCACATGAGTGGGTGCATCGGAGAAGCGTTCACGCAGGTAACCCAGCTTCTCCCGGAAAATCTCGGGAATGCCAGGTAAAATATAGATATTCCGGTAAGCCACCACCGGGTAGGCGCCAGCATCGATCAAATGCGATCCCTCTGGCACATCGGCCATGGTCAAGGCGGCTTCGTTGGCGCCATCCTTGAGGATGCGTTTGATGATCGTTGCTATGGCCGGGTCGCGCACGATGGGGCGACCAAAGGCCTTCGCGACGCCCTCCATAGTGCGGTCGTCGTGCGTTGGCCCCACACCACCAGAGGTCACGACGTGTTCGTAGGCGTCGCTGCAGTGCCTGACTTCGCGGGCGATCTCGTCTGGGTCGTCTGGAATGATCACTATGCGCCCAAGGGAGGCGCCCGTGGCACGCAAAGTCTCCACGAGCACCCGTGAGTTGGTCTCTTCAACCTCCCCCGAGAGGATCTCATCCCCAATGAGCACTGCCGCTACTGTGACCATGGCTCGGAGGATACGGCGATGGAGAACAGAGGGCAAACCCAGCGAACGTTGAGCCACAGACGGTCACACCACACACCGATTGACCTCCGCGGTGGGAAAACGTAGAAACGCACCCTATGAGCAAAAAAGATCGTGAACTCGAGAATTTCGTCGAGCGCCGGCCCATCGCTGACGCTCCGGGAATCCAGCGCGTGCTGCGGCGGCTCGCGAGCGAGATCGTCGAAAAAGAAGATGGGGTGGAAGACCTGGTCCTGGTGGGGATCCGCACTGGCGGCGTGCACCTCGCGGATCGCATGGCGAAGCTCATCGGCGAGATCGAGGGTCAGGAGGTCCCCCAAGGGCAGGTGGACATCACCCTCTATCGCGATGATGTATTGCGAGGCTTGCCGCGGCCTGAGATTGGTCCCACCTCCTTGCCTTTTCGCCTCTCGAAGAAGAAGGTGGTCCTCATAGACGACGTGCTCTACACGGGGCGTACCATCCGCGCGGCCCTCGACGCCATCAACGACTACGGCCGCCCACGGCGCGTTCGCCTCGCCGTGCTGATCGACCGCGGTCACCGAGAGTTGCCCATCCAAGCGGACTACGTGGGCCTGCGGGTGGACACAGAACAGAACCAGAGCGTCAAGGTCGAGCTCGCAGAACGAGGGATGACGGACCGTATCGTTCTTTACGAGTTGCAGGCAGAAGAAGGGGAGCAGAGCTGATGGCTGCGTCAACGAGCGAGCCGCGCTTCAATCAACGGCACCTCTTGGATATGTCCTCACTGGACGCAGAAGAGATCACCACCATCCTCGATTTGGCGGACCGCTTCTTCGAGATTTCAGAGCGTCCCATCAAGAAGGTTCCAACCCTGCGTGGGCAGACGGTGGTCAACCTCTTCATGGAGCCAAGCACCCGCACTCGTATCAGCTTTGAGGTGGCGGAGAAGCGCCTCAGCGCAGACACCATCAACTTCTCAGCCTCGACCTCCAGCACCAAGAAGGGCGAGACGCTGCTGGACACGGTGAAGAACCTGGAGGCCATGAGCCCACAGATCCTCGTGATGCGGCACAGTGAGCCAGGAGCTGCGCATTTCGTGGCAAAACGTGTCAACGCAGCGGTGGTCAACGCCGGTGATGGTGCTCACGCGCACCCAACACAGGCCCTGCTGGATTGCGCGACGATCCGCAAGGTCAAAGGAAAGATCAAAGGGCTCGAGATCGCCATCGTCGGCGATATCGATCACAGCCGGGTAGCGCGCTCGGACATCATCGCCTTGAGGAAGCTCGGCGCCAACGTGCGTGTGGCGGGCCCGAAGACGATGATTCCGCCTGGGCTTGCTGAACTCACAGGTGCCACGGTGTGCCACAAGTTGGGGGAGGCCGTGGAGGGCGCCGACGTGGTGATGATGCTGCGAATCCAAGCGGAACGGCAAGGTGGCGCGTGCCTCTTCCCCTCCACCCGTGAATATTCGCGCACCTTCGGTCTGGACAGCGACGTGCTCTCCATGAGCAAAGACGACGCCATCGTGATGCACCCAGGGCCCATGAATCGCGGGGTGGAGATCACCCCCGAGGTGGCAGATGGCCCCCGCTCAGTGATCCTTTATCAGGTGACCTATGGGGTGGCCGTGCGCATGGCCGTGCTCTATCTGCTCGCGGGCAAGCCGCCGGTGGAGTAGCTAAAGATCCACCTGCCGGCCGCGTTTGGTGTTCAGGAGCGGCCGCTCGAGGCTTTTCATGAGGATCTTTTCAGGCACGAAGGCCCGCGGTACGGCCACGGATGATCCGTAATATTGGAAAAAGTCTTGCTGCATATGCATGCGACCGTGGTCGCCGTATTTGTCGCCATAGCTGTTCTGTACCAGCCAGCGCAGGCCGCCTTTTGTGTTGTAGCCCACCAGCGTCATGGCGTGGTTGGCGCGCAACTCTCCCGCTTTTTGGCGGTTGCGTTTGCCAAGCTCACGGGCGCCCTCTGGCTGCATGAAGCTATAGTCGAAGGCGCTGACGCTGAGCAGTCCCTTGGCGGCCCGGGGATCGGAGGGGCGTTGCCCTGCCACATGAGGATTGCCTGGGGAGACGATAGAGGAAAAATAGATCGCCTGCCCGGCACGTAGCGTCTTCTTGGCTGCGTTGTTGATGGTCGCCATTGAGACGTTATGCACCTCAAACTCGGGCATACCGGGGAACCCGTCCACGACATAGCGACGATTGAACGCTGTGATAGGATCGTTGGCGAGGACGACGATATCGAGGTCGGCGTCTTGAAGCTGCAGGTAACGTTTGCGATAGGTCTGTGGCGTGTAACGTTTGCCATCGACGACAAATTGCTTGGGTGGCTTGCCCAGCGCCATGTTGAGCTGACTCAGGACATCCTTGCGCGCTTGTTGGTGGATCTTCGTGCGCTCGCTCTTGCTCTTGGTTCCCTCAATGGAGATCAGCGCGTTGGCCACAACATTGCGCACGCGGCCAAGATAGTCAGACGAGTGATTGGCGGGCATATTGCTGCCGTAGGCACTCTCGGGGATCAACCCGTGGTCGCGCACCAGAGGGTAATACCAGCCAGCGAAGCCGCCCTCGCTGATCTTCTGTACCGCGCGGATCCCGTGGAGTTCTTTGCTGTTGGCTAGCTGCTCAATGCCTGTTCTCTTCTTGTGGGGTTGTTTCTTTACGGCCTCTGCGAGCACCCCAAAGGCCATGCGCCGTAGTGCCTGGTAGTTGATGAAGCTTTCGCTGAGCTTCACGTCTTTGCCCTGCTTGGCTTTGACGATGCTCTCCAGGGTGAGGGTGCCAGCGAAGTCCCAGCAGCGCCCCGAAGCGGCCTGGTTTGCAGAGGTCTTGCGGCTCTTGGCCAGGGGCACCTCTACCCGGTAGTCGCGCTTGAAGGCGTTGACCTTGTCATGACTCAGCGCAACGGCCTGCATGCCAATCTCGGCCACGGCCTTCTTGATAATCTTCTTGGGCAGTTCGCGTTTGGCGGGAAAGCGCAGCCGCCCGGAAGGGGTCTTGACGAGCCATTTGGCTACCTGTTGACGACCCACGGTCTTGATAGCAGCGCGGAGGACCCCAGGAGCGAGCTTGCCAGCGGCTCGACTGGGCCAGGCTGCAACCCAAGCATAGCTTTTGCCCTTGGCATGGCTGACGCCTGACGAGAGCATGGCCGCAAGGGTGAGCGCGATGACCGCGAGACGACGCCAGGGTGAAAAGGGAGTGTTCGTGGGCTGCATAGTTCGCATTGCTTCTCCGCCGCTTTCAGGGCTAGCACACATTTTTAGTGTGAGGCTGTGTGACTGCACTGCACGTGCCAGGAAATGAGAAGTCTAAGTGCCGGACAACACACCAGAGTTTCCTGATTGGCGCGGCGCGTCATTGAGAGTCGACCACTCGGGGTCTCCGACTCTCCAGCTTTCGGAAGGTGGCGACTACTGTAGTCGGCGGGAGAGATCGCAAGACAGAGGCAGGATTTCCGCCAGACCTTTTGATAACCTCATGCGTCTTCTGCTCTATTGGCTGGTTACCCCACGAGGAGGATCCCATGCGTGCGTGTCTTGTCACACTCTCTTTGCTTGCCCTTGCTTGTGGCGGACAGCCTTCGAGCACCAAACCAAAAAAGAGCGAGACCCCCAAGCCTGCACCGATCACAGGACCGAGCGTAGGCACGCTTGAGCGTGTCCTCTCCGTGGGCATCGCAGGCCTCGGTGGGGTGGAGCACATCACGGCAGACGGCGTATGGCAGCCCTTGGCGGTCGCTTCAGCGCTGGGCAAAGGCAGCAGGTTGCGCACGAAAAAAGGGGTGCGCGCCGCTCTGAAGCTCGATGACGGTAGCGAGGTCACCTTGGATGCCGAGAGCCAACTCGAACTTGGTGGCACCCGCGCGCTGACGCTGGCTATGGGAGCATTGTTGGCGGTGGTAGAGCCCAATGGGGATAAACCCTTGGTGCTGCAAACCCCAGCTGGAGCCATCAAGGTTACGGGGACGCGTTTTCAGGCTCGTGTGGAAGGCAGCAGCACCGTGGTCGATGTGATCAGTGGATCCGTCGAGGTGGGCGGCGAGGGCAAGAAACTCGAGATAGCCGCCGGTGAGCGTGCGGTGCTCAAAACCGGTGAGGCCCCTCGCCGCGAGCGAGCGGGGGACCTTGTTTCTCTGACATCCTGGGCTCAAGAAGTCGCGCGTGTGGTGCGCAACGCTAAAAGCCTGGAGCCTGGAGTCGGTTCTTTGACCGCTCGTGCGCCTGGCCGCGCTGGCACGCGCCCCTTGAAGCTTGCCCGTCAACAGGTGCGCGTCGTGATTCGTGACAACATCGCTCGCACGGAGATTGAGCAGGAGTTCGCGAATCCCACCTCACAGACCCTCGAGGGCACCTATCGTTTCCCCTTGCCCGATGGTGCATCCATCTCCCGGCTGGCGCTCTATGTAGGCGACCGCCTCGAGGAGGGGGAGATGGTAGAGCGGCACCGCGCTCGGCGCATCTTCAACGCCATCGTGAACGACACGATCCGCGCGCGAGATCCTGCGCTCTTGGAGTGGGAGGGTGGTCGCACCTTTCGTATGAAGATCTTCCCCATCCCCGCCCGCGGGTCACGCCGGGTGATCCTTGCCTATACACAGGTGCTCGAAGGACGTCATGGTCGGCTCCAATATGTTTATCCCATGTCGACTCGTGGTGGACGCGCCACCAAAGTCGGGCGTTTCGAGCTCAGCCTCGAAGCCAGCGGAAGCCGAGGCGCGCAACGCGTTGACGTCCCGCTTTATCCAGTGCTGCGCGAAAAGACGTCTGACGGCGCACGCCTGCGCTATGAAGCGACAGACTTCGTGCCCGCCGCCAGCTTCGTCGCGCATATTGTCCCCACAGAGGCCGACGACCAGCAGACTGCTGTTTCCAGCGCCCGCCAGCAGAGTGCTGAATTAACGCTAGCGCTGCATGGTGCACCCAAAGAGGTTTGCAAGAGGAAGGTTGGACAAGGGGAGTGTAGCGACCGTGGGCAATTCTTCATGGCTCGCTTACGACCCAACTTGCCCGTAAGCGGGCGTCCTCAGCTGAAGAACACCCTCTTCGTGCTTGACCGATCCTTCAGCACCGGCAAGGAGGCGTGGGAGCTTCAGCGCGCAGCGGTAGCGGCGTTCTTGCACGATATGGATAGCCGATCTCGTTTCGCGGTGTTGGCCTGTGGAACACGTTGTGAGCAGATCACAGAGGGTTTCATGGCGCCAAGCGCCCCGGCGCGTCAGAAGATCAAAGAGCAACTCGAAGCGCTGAAGGCTGAGGGGTCGAGCAACCTTCAGGCGGCCTTCGAAGACGCTGCTGTCCTGGTGGGAAGCTCCAAAGAGCCCGTGCACGTGATCTACATGGGGGATGGTCGGGCCACAGCGGGCGAGATGCGCGAGCCAGAGCTGGCCAGCCAGGTGGTGGGATCCCTCGCGCCCAAAGAGGCGACCCTCAGCGTCTTGCGCATCGGTGAAGACAGCGCTGCGCTCTTTCTGCGTGAGGCGACCCGGCGCCTTGGGGGGGAGGTTGTGCCCTTGCAGCTCGGCGACGATTTGCGCCGCGTGGTCTTCGAGTTGGTGGCGGCCCAATTGCAGCCGACCCTCTCGGATGTCGAGGTCACCTTCGAGGATCTTCAGGACAATGTTCATGATGTCTACCCGCGAACTTTCTCCGTGCTGCGTGCAGGAGGAGAAGCGGTCATCGTGGGTCGTTACCAAGGGGCAGGGGAGGGCACGTTGCGTGTGCGCGGTCAATTGGACGGAAAACCCTTCGAACGCAGCTACAAGCTGGAGCTCCCCGCTGAGGCCACCAAGAGCGCCAACCAGTTCATACCGCGCGTCTGGGCTCGCGAGCATATCGAGGATTTGACTCTCGCTGGCTACGACAAGAGCCGCCCCGAGATCGTGAACGTGAGCAAATCCTATACGGTGCTCAGCCGGGCTACGGCCTTGCTCGTGCTCGAGAACGAGCGCATGTACAAAGAGTTTGGTGTCAAACGCAAACGTCAGCGCAATAACTGGCGCGGAGATGCCCTTAGCACCAAGTCGTTGGGCGAGAAGAGCAAGGGGGCTGAACAAGAGAGCGCAGCAGAGGAGGGCCGAGAAAAACAGGCTCAAGAAGAGCCAGGAAAGATAGGCAACGCTGCTGATGACGCTGATGAGAGCGTTGATACGTTGAGCGGTAGGTCGGGGTCGGGTGCTGCTGGTGGAGGATCCTTCAAGGATGACTCCGCTGGGCCCAAGGCGAAGGCCCGGCCTCGCGCGTCACGGATGTCTTTGGCTGCACCAGCGGTCGCGGGCGCACGTCGGGCGAGCGCTGCACATAAGCCCATGGCGGGCCAAAAATCGATAACACGCTCAGCCCCACGCAAAAAAGCGAGAAAATCCAAGAAGATGATGCCGCGTGCCAAGGGCATGTCTGCCATGGACAAGACGTTGGACGGGTATGGTAGGGGGGGTAGACACCGAACCGTCAGGCGCGTCAAAGAGGCTAGAATCCGACCAGGTTCAACCTCCGTGACAGCTGCTGCGCAGCGCCGTGAAGACGCCGCGGCCCGCGCTAGCGAGCGTGACCCCAAGAGCCGGAAGGCTCACAGCGCCTATCACCGCGCCCTGATGAAAAATGGCCGCTATCAACCTGCGCTGCGACACGCTGAAGGCTGGACGGCGAAAGACACCCGTCACCCGAGCGCCCTCTTTGCGCTCGCTGATGCGCAGACAGCCTTGGGCCTGGCCTCGGCCATGGAGAGCTACAGTTCAGTGGTGGATGTTCGCCCCTGGAGCACGCGGCTGCACCTGCGCCTCGTGCAGATGTACCACAACAAGGGCGACCAACGGTCGAGTTGTGCCCATCGCTGGAGCCTAATGTCGCTCTATCCCAAGCGTCTGAACTATCACATCGATCTCGCGCAGTGTTTGTCGAATATCCCCGGCAAGCGTGTTCAAGCGATGAAGATCCTCGCTAACGCAGCCAAGACAGCTGCCGGGCGGCGGCAGGCCAGGAAGCTGGGCCTGGCGCTTAGGGCCTTGGAGCGAGGCAGCAAGAAACGGCGTCCACGGGCACGGGGCGAGATCGTCATCGAAGCAACGTGGAACCAGAACGTCGACCTCGATGTGGCGCTGGTGACACCCCTGGGTGAGCGCATCACCGCGCTGCGCAGCTCACGTCGCGGTGGCACGATCTCCGACAGTCACGACGGGTCGAAGGCCGAGCAGTTGGTGTTGCGTTGGGCCCATAACGGCGTGTACCGGGTCGAGATAGCTCCTGGGCCAGGTGCGAAGCTCTCGGGGCCGGTGAGGGGCACGTTGAAGATCAAAGCTCGTGGCAAGACCAAGACCATCGCCTTCGAGCTCCCTGCGCCAGGCGTGCTGCAGTTGGCCTCGCTGAGGCTGCGTACGGTGTCTCGGGTCTATCACGGCTATTATTGAGGGTGAGTTGAGCACCATCCGGAGCTGCGTAATTCTCGGCACTTAGTGGCCGGCTCCTCATGAGTACCGCACTGCCACTTGCGTTCTGCGTCCCCGTCTCCTACTTTTGGTGCAAGCTGTAGGAGGAATGCCTTGAAACGCTTAGTTGTTGCTGCTTTTTGTGTCCTGTTTGTTGGCTGTGCGAGCTCTGACGGGGAGTTCATCCCACCTGAAGGCGGAGTGATCGAGCAATGCACCCAGGGTCTGCGCCGCTGTAATAATGGCATGCTCGAAGAGTGTCGCAGCAGCGCCTGGGCGGTGGTGGAGCGCTGCGTCGATCAGGGCTTGGCCTGTGATCCTAACGATGGGTGTGTGAGCTGCGCCCCTGGCGATGAGACGACTTGCGTGGGTACCGAAGTCCACGCATGCAACGCCGACGGAAGCATCGGCGCGCTCGTAGAGACGTGTATCACCGAGGCCTGTAGTTTTGGTGCCTGCGTGAGTGATGGCTGCAGCGCCGAGTCAAAGCTGATCTATCTGGTGGACGACAACTTCAACCTGCTCTCGTTTTCACCGGCCAACGATGCTCATGAATTCAAGCTCCTCACGCGACCGCAATGTCACACGAGCGTTCCTTATGCGACGCCCTTCTCCATGGCCATCGATCGCCAGGGTAAAGCTTGGGTGCTCTATTGGGGTGGTGAACTCTTCTACGTGAACCTCAAGACGGGCCAATGTGCTCCCACGAATCACGTGCCCAAAAACCGTGGTTATGAGCTCTTCGGCATGGGCTTCGTTTCTGACGCCCCAGGATCTGACGACGAGACCCTCTACATTTTTGGTGGGCTCGAGGGCGCGATCAACCAGGGCACCTTGGCGACTATCGATGCCAGTACCTTCCAAATCGACACCATCGGCTCGTTGGCGCTCAAGGATCAGAGCCCAGAGTTGACAGGCACAGGCAACGCCAAGCTCTTTGGCTATTTCCCTGGCACAAGCGCCTTTGTCGCCGAAATAAACAAGAGCACAGGCGCCTTCGTACAAGAGTGGCCAGTGCCAGACGTTGGTGTCGTCACTGCGTGGGCCTTCGCTCATTGGGGTGGGCGCTTCTACATCTTCGTGACGGCCGCGGCGCCAGGCGCCTTGGAAGAGAAGTCCATGGTCCTGCGTCTCGACCCCTCCGATGGCAGCGTCGACACTGTGGTGGAGGACATGCCTTATCGTGTGGTGGGTGCTGGCGTTTCGACCTGCGCGCCAACCATCGACTAGTGTCTTATCTTATCATCCCCCTCTAAAAAGCTAAGAAGTTAGCTCTTCGCGCCGTCGATCTTGGTCTTGTCCAGCGGTCATCGTACCTGCCCCATACCCTTGCCACACCCTAACACGGCCTGCCTGCTCAGCACCCGTTGCAGACAATACTCCAGTTGAAGTTTGCGCGCAGCTCACTAACCCGTGTGCATGCTCCGGCGCTCGGCGCCGCGTTGGTGCCGCCAATGTACAGGGTCTTGATAAGAGTATAGGTATGGGCCTGACGGTCTTGGTAGATATCGTCGATAATCGCATCCACGGCGGTCTCGT
>JAFCZD010000380.1 GCA_019314525.1 Deltaproteobacteria bacterium | reverse complement strand
CGTGGGCAGCACCTCGAGGCTCTCTCTTCGAGTTGGCAGGTGGACCCCGAGCGCCTCGAGGATTACCTCGCCCTTGGTGGTTTTTCGGCGCTGGCCAACGCCCTCGAAGCAGGGAACCCAGC
The DNA here is from genome assembly GCA_019314525.1 of Deltaproteobacteria bacterium. Lineage (GTDB taxonomy): Bacteria > Myxococcota_A > Polyangia > JAFCZD01. The sequence continues at coordinate 5,629 of JAFCZD010000380.1, read as the reverse complement.
GAGCATCATCGACGAGGTGGCACGCTCGGGGCTGCGTGGGCGTGGCGGCGCAGGCTTTGCCACGGCTCGCAAGTGGCAGACCGCCCTGCGTGCAGCGGCCAAGCAGGGGCGCGCACCCTACGTGCTCTGTAACGGCGATGAGGGCGACCCTGGGGCGTTCATGGATCGCGCCATCATGGAGGGCTCTCCCTATCAGGTGATCGAGGGCATGATCCTCGGCGCCTACGCCCTCGGCGCCCGCGAAGGGTTTCTCTATGTTCGAGGCGAATACCCCTTGGCCGTGAGTCGTCTGGCCGAGGCCATCGCCAGCTGTGAGCGGCTTGGACTGCTGGGCGAGGGCATCCTTGGCACCGACTTTTCCTTCTCGCTGCAGATCTCCCGTGGTGGTGGTGCCTTTGTCTGTGGTGAGTCCACGGCCTTGATGCGCTCCATCGAGGGCAAGGTTGGCGAGCCGCGCGCCAAATACGTGCGCTCAGCCGAGCACGGGTTGCATGAGGCACCCACAGTGCTCAACAACGTTGAAACGTGGGCGCTGGTGCCGCGCATTTTGGCCCAAGGTGCAGAAGCCTTCGCGGCCGTGGGCAGTGAGCGCTCCAAGGGCACCAAGGCCTTCTCTTTGACGGGCAAGGTGCAGCGTACGGGTTTGGTAGAGGTGCCTATGGGGACCTCCCTGCGCGAGCTGATCTTCGAGATCGGCGGAGGGCCCACTGAGGGGCGCCGCTTCAAGGCCGTGCAGACAGGCGGTCCTTCTGGGGGCTGTCTACCCGAGAGCCAGCTCGACCTCCCTGTGGACTTCGACGCCCTCGCCGAGGCGGGATCGATGATGGGCTCCGGCGGCATGATCGTGATGGACGATCAGACCTGCATGGTGGATGTGGCGCGCTACTTTGTCGGGTTTTTGCTGGAGGAGAGTTGTGGCAAATGCGCACCTTGCCGCCTTGGCTTGCCGCAGTTGCATCAGCTCCTAGGGCGCGTGGTCGCGGGAGACGCGGTCCAGGCCGATCTACAAGCCATCGAAGAGGTCTGCCAGACCATGGCTGAGAGCAGCCTCTGTGGGTTGGGCAAGAGCGCGCCAAACCCCGTGCTCTCAACCTTGCGCTACTTCCGCGACGAATACGAAGCCCACCTCCAAGGGCGTTGCCCCGCGGGGGTCTGTCGCGATTTGACAAGCTATCGCATCAACGAGGCGTGCACCGGCTGCATGGCTTGCCTCAAGGCCTGCCCCACCGGTGCCATCGAGGGCGAGCTGAAGCATGCACACACGATTCGCCAGGTAGATTGCACCAGCTGCGGCGTTTGCCGCGCTGTTTGCCACTACGACGCAGTGGAGGTGCTCTCGGGCGGAGACGTCGTACATAGCGGCGCCGCGGCCCGCGACTTGGGAGGTGTGGCATGAACGTCACGCTGAAGATCGACGGCCGCGAGGTGCAGGCAGAGGAGGGGGCTTTTGTGCTGCAGGTGGCCCGTGAGGCTGGGGCCGAGATTCCCACCCTGTGTCATCACGACGACCTCGAGCCTGTGGGGGCATGTCGCCTCTGCATGGTGGAGGTCACCCACCCCGATTGGAAGGGCTGGAAGACCCTCGTCACCGCGTGCATCTACCCCGTGAGCGCGGGGCTGGAAATCTCGACCCATAATGAAGCGGTGCTCAGCGCGCGCCGTGGGGTGCTCGGCCTCTTGGCGGCGCGAGTCCCTGAAGCGCCACGCATCCAAGAGCTCGCGGCGAAATACGCCGTGGCGGTAACGCGCTTCGAGCACAAGGGAGACGACGACTGCATCCTCTGTGGGCTCTGCACGCGCGTCTGTGAGACCTACGCCACGGGGGCTATCGTCACCTATGGGCGTGGAAGCGAAAAGCACGTCGGCGGCTTTGCCAGCGAGGCTCCCCAGAAGGAGTGTGTTGGATGCGGCGCATGTGCAGCTGTTTGCCCCACCGGCGAGCTGGCTCTCTCTCGGGCCCCTGGCGAACACCAGATTTGGGGCCTGACTTTCAGTGAAGCGTTGGCTGTGGTGGACACAGCGCGCTGCATCGGCTGTGGGGCTTGTGAGCAAGCCTGCCCCTTCTTCGTCGCACGCATCGCCCTCGGCGCTGACGGCCAGCTGCGCGCCGTGATCCCCGAGGCCCACTGCCGTGGCTGCGGCGCGTGCATCGGCGCATGCCCCACAGGCGCCATCGATCAGCGCGGCTTTGAGTTTGCAACACTTGGCGAGGAGGTGGCCCCATGAGCGAGCAAGTTGGGAGCACGCTGCTGATCTTTGCGTGTGCGCGTTCGAACTTGGCCAAGGCTACGCTGCCGGCGGGTGCTCGCCTAGTGGAGCTTCCCTGCACGGGGCGCTTAAGCTTGCCCCTGCTCCTCGGAGCCCTCGCCCACGGCTGGGACGGCGTCTTGGTGTTGGGGCGGCATCAGAGCTCCTGTCGCTTGAACGGCGCTGAAGATTCCGCTCGCGATCGTGTGGAGCGCGCGGCGTTGCTCGCGGGGCTCGCTGGGCTGCAGAGCGCTCGGATGGCTTTCGTCGAGCCTTCCCCTGGGGTCGCGGGGCCTGTGCAAGCGGTTCAGCGTGTCTACGAAAACGTCAACGCCCTTGGCGCGAGCCCGCTCAAGGGGCTCGATGTCTCCGCTGCGACGCTTGGTCGTGAGAGCTTCGACACCACGCTCAGCCTCTTCGCCCTCATGTCATCGTTCACCGCGGGAAGCGCAGAGGCGGGGGGGCATCGCGATGCGGCCTTTTCGGCCTTCCTCGCGGCGCATGCGTTGCCCAAAGCGACCCCAGGCCAGGCCACGCTCCTGGCGGGTGTCTTGCCGCAGTTGGCGTTGGCAGGCGGCTCGCTCTTTCAACCCCACGATCTTGCCGCTGTGCTCGCTGCGGCTTTGGGCAGCCTCGCACGTTTGGGCGTGGGCGCGGGCCTGGTAGCTGGCGGACACGCTGCCAACGTTGCCAACGTTCATACCCTCGAGAGCGTGCACGCGCTGCTCGCCGAGCGCGGAGGGGAGCTGCCCTGTCCGGTGGAGTGTGCCACCATCGCTTATGATGGTAGCCGCGCGAACAAGGCGCTCATCGAAGCGTTGGGCCATCGGCCTCTCGCTCTGGACGTGGAGCCCTTACCCAAACACTTCGCGCTTACGCCCGTGGAGCGAGGCGCGGCCATGGCGGTTCTCCAAAAGGCTCAAGCGGAGGGCGCACGGGCGCTCCTGGTCAACGACGCGTTCTCCTTCTGTCAATGGGCCATGCTCACGCGCGGAGGGAGCTGGCGCAGCGATCACCTCTTGCCCGTGATGGGTGTGCAGCTAGCGCAGCTCTCCCTGGCGAAGCTGCCCCTGCGCAGCCGCATGCTCTCCATGCCGCTGCCTTCTGGGCTGTTGAGCGCTGGGTCATCGAAAGCTGGGTCGTCGAAAGCTGGAGTCACCGAGGTGGCGTCATGAGCAAGAGCTATCGCATCAAGGAGCACCCTGTGCTCGACCCTTTGCCCGAGCCGACCCTGAGCTTCACCTTCAATGGTAAAGCGGTGATGGGACGTGAGGGTGAGATGGTCTCGTCGGCGCTCTATGCCGCGGGTATCTCTACCTTCGGCCACCATCATCGCGATGGTGGCGCTCAGGGCATCTTTTGTGTCAACGGTCAATGTTCGCAGTGCACGGTGCTCGTGGATGGAGCCCCCCTCAAATCATGTATGACGCGGGTGGAGGAGGGCATGGCGGTGCGGAGCCTCGAAGGCCACGCCAGCTTGCCAGAAGACGTGGAGGTGGGCGCGCTCTCGAGACCCGGCGAGCATCGCACCCAGGTGCTGGTGTTGGGGGGCGGGCCGGCGGGCCTCTGCGCCGCCATTGAGCTGGGCAAGCTTGGCATCGAGGTGCTGGTGGTGGATGACAAGCCCGAGTTGGGCGGCAAGCTCACCCTGCAGACGCACCAGTTTTTTGGCTCGGTGGCCGACTGCTGGGCTGGCGAGCGTGGGGTGGCCATCGGCCATCTGCTCGCCGCCGAGGTGCAGGCTTTGCCCCAAGTGACCACCTGGCTCGAGAGCAGCGCCGTAGGTCTATTTCTCGACAAGAAGGTCGGTGTGGTTACGCCCCAAGGTTATCGCTTGGTGGAGTACGACACGCTGCTCATCGCCCTGGGAGCGCGGGAAAAGACGCTACCCTTTCCCGGTTCAGATCTTCCCGGGGTCTATGGCGCAGGCGCCTTTCAGACCTTGGTCAATCGCGACCTCGTGAAGGTCTCTTCGCGCCTCTTCGTGCTCGGCGGTGGCAACGTCGGCCTCATCGGCGCCTATCACGCGTTGCAGGCGGGCATCGATGTCTTGGGCCTGGTGGAGGCGCTGCCCCAAGTGGGCGGCTACAAAGTTCACGCGGACAAGCTCCGGCGCTTGGGTGTGCCGATCCTCACGCGGCACACGGTGCTGCGCGCCGAGCCCAACGCGAGTGGTGAGCACCTGGGCTCCGTCACTATCGCCGCCATCGATGAGCGCTTCCAGCCCATCGTTGGTAGTGAGCAGCGCTACGAGGTAGATACGCTGCTGGTCGCGGTGGGGCTCTCCCCCTGCGACGAGCTGCTGCAGAAGGCGCGCGACATTGGCGTCAAGGCCTACGCCGCGGGTGACACCGCCGAGATCGCCGAGGCCTCCGCGGCGATCTTTTCGGGGCGGATCACGGGGCGTGAGATCGCCCGTGAGATGGGCATCGACGTGGAGATCCCCGACCACTGGCCTGGCCTGGCGGGCATCCTGCGCAGCCGACCTGGCGAGACCCTCGACTTCGTGCCACGCACGCTGCCCCAGACGGTGCATCCGCTGATCCGTTGTGTGCAAGAGATCCCCTGCGACCCTTGTCGCGAGGCGTGTCCAGAAGGGCTGATCACCCTCGCGGATTCCATCATGAGCGTGCCGAAATTTCACGGCGAGTGCCTTGGCTGCGCGCGCTGCGTCTCGGTTTGCCCAGGGCTCGCTATCACACTCGTGTACAACGACTACGACGAGAGTGACGGCAGAGCGCTGGTGATGGTGCCCTTGGAATTTTCCGCTGAGCGCGTGCCCCTTGGCCAGACGGTGGTCACGGTGGATATGGATGGCGAGGTCCTAGGCGAAGGCATCGTCAAGTCACTGCGGGAGCGGCCCGACCAGAAGCGCCGGGAGCTTCTGCTGCTCGAGGTCCCCCTTGAGCACAAGTTGCACGTGGCAGGTTTTCGCGTTCGTGACGTGGAGGCTGCCCAGGCGGCTTTGCCTTTGCAAGACGAAGAAGACCCCATCGTGTGCCGCTGTGAACGCGTGCGCAAGAGCGACATCGTGCGTGAGATTCGCGCTGGCGTGCGCGACATCAACCAGCTCAAGGCCCTGGCGCGCGTCTCTATGGGGGGATGCGGCGGCAAGACCTGCACGGAGTCGGTGCTGCGCCTCTTCCGTGAAGAGGGCGTCGACGTGGGCGAGGTGACGGCGGGTACGGCGCGACCCTTAGTGGCTGAAGCGCCCTTGGGCGCCTTCGTGCGTGGAGCTGAAGGAAGTGAGGGCGACCATGGCTAGCACGAACTACGACGCCATCGTGGTGGGCGGCGGCTCTGTGGGTGTGCCCACCGCGCTGTCTTTGGCACAGCGCGGGCTGAAGGTGCTGGTGATCGAGCGCCGCTCGGCGGTGGGCCA
>JAFCZD010000069.1 GCA_019314525.1 Deltaproteobacteria bacterium | reverse complement strand
CGGCTATCGTCGACCGAGTCTTGGCGCTACAAAAACGCCACCGCAAACGAATCGCAGCGTCTGAGAAGTCTGAGAAGACTGCCCAGGGAGTCGTCAGAAAAACTCCGTCGGCGCAGAAGCCCACACGCCGGCGAGCTCGCCCCTCGCGTCTCCAGAGAAAACAACAGGTTGCAAACCATGTTCAGCGAGCGTTGAGGGCTTCACGCCGCGTGCTCACGCTCACAGCCACGGCAGATCGAGTGAGCAAGCTCCTGCTCCCAGGCAAAGGCCCCTTGCCCAGTCCAGGGTCGTCGCGACCGTCGAAACAGCGCCTTGGCGCCCTCACCTCCGCACTGCTCACGTTGAATGCGCTGGATGCGCGTTTGCTGCCCAAAGCCCCCGCGCTCTTGCTATCACAGCCCAAGGCGAGCCCAAAAGCGAAGGTCAAGGCGCCCCTAGACCATGGCATGCCCTCCAAAAAGGCGATCCGCAATGCTGTGGCGCGTCACAAAGGGGAGATTCGGCTCTGCTACCAGCGGACGCTGCTGCACCACGCGACACCTCCCCAGGGACGCTTGCTCTTGCGTTGGCGGATCGATGAAAAAGGTAAGGCTCAGGGAATCCGTGCCATCCGCGACGCCATGGCAGCCCCGCAGCTGACACGCTGCATCATCAAGCATCTTCGTTCTTGGTCTTTTCCCACGTGCCGAGGAAACACTTGCGAAGTGATCTACCCCTTCGAGTTCTTCTCGCACTCCTAAGGCTACGATATTCTTAGCTACTTTTGTTTTTGCTTAGGCACGCAAGGTTTGGCGACTCCCAAAAGGCATTTGGGAGTCCAGGCCGGAGAGGACCGGCCTCGACAGGTGGCTCCCGCTAGACTCGATAGTCGATGATGGCGACTCCCCTCTCATCTTCCTCACGAGTGATTTGATTATCCTCATCCTCGGGAGGGGCGAGAGGGAGCTCGAGATACGGGCGCTCTTCCTTTCGGTGACGCTCTTCACGTCTTCGAATCTCTTCAATGATCCAGGGATCGAGCATTCGATTAACCCTCGTTCTTGCCTGTTATTAAGGTAAGCAATCGTTACGCCAATTCAAGACACTCTCTGTATTTTGACTCCAAGTATGCGTCTCACCAAATAAATCCCTAATGAATGCCTTTCAGCCTCTCAAACACTACCCCTTCGACCTGTGCAGCAACTGTCATCCTCTGGTCACTACAGTTATCATGGTAGCATGTTCTCAGCACAAAAGAACTGTTGGCCCGGACACTTATAGTACGCGCGCACGACACGCAATCTTTGCATACCCCCGAGGAATTCTCATTCACACACCCACCACCTATTGAGATATGACGACTTTCTTGTGGCGATCATGAGGGCGGGAGAGAAGAAAAATACGAACCGCGGAGAACAACACGCACAAAAAAACAATGGTTGGCGTCAGTCGGGATCCTCGATCTTCCAGGCGCCCTCCTCCTTAAGGAACCTGACGCTCTTATGATCCCCATAGGCCATGCTCGCCCGATTCCCTGCGATCTTGATCGCGGCCTTGAGGTTGGCGTCCAACTCTTTCACCAAGACCTCCACCTCTGCGCGCTTTTCGCCTTCCCAGAGCTTCTTTAGCTTCTTCACGGTCATGGCAGCAGCCCACTGCGAAGGGACGAAACGCAGCATGATGTCATAGCGACGATACCTCATGGCTCGCACAAAGGATCGCAGGGCCTCTCGTGGCGTCCTCTGCCCGTAGAACGTGATCGGGTCACCCGTGATCCGCCACTCCCCCCCCCTTGGCGACAAGCCGCAATTGACTGCCTTTGCCATAGCTGAAGCGTGCCTCCAACGCGACCTTCCTCGCGGCCTTCAGCTCTTTGGCCAAACGCCGACCCGCTTCTGGGCTGCTGCGAAGCAAGTTGGCAAATTCTTTAGCCTTGTGCTGCTTTCGAAAGGCCTCATTCATCATCTCATAAGCACGCTCATACTCTTGCTGCTCCAAAGCCTTGGCGTAGGCGCGGAGGACATCTGCCGGTCGCTGTCTCGTCACCGAGCTACAACCAACCAGCAACGTCAGCGTCGTGAAGAGGGTGAGCATGCCTTTCCATTCTCTCATCAAGGGATCTCCTTGTTCGAAGGGCTCGGAGGGATAGCGAGAGGCTTTGGGCCTTCCATCAGCTTCAGCTGGTAGGGCCGCTTCGTGTCGCTCCCCTTTACCCCTTCGACTCTCAGCAGATAGGTCTGGCCCGCGCTAACCTGGGCGAGCAGCATCAACTCCCCTTTGCCCTTACGCGATGCGAGGGGCTTGCCTCCCCCCTGTGAGACACTCACCTTGACCTCAACCTCTGGAGGGGACGTTATTTGCACCTGCAACCTGTCGCTGGCAGCGACCAACCGATAGAAGTCGACATCTTTTTCATGGTGCACAAATCCCGACACAGCCCCATTCGCTAGGGGGAGCAAGGGTGACGCCAACGTCACCTTATCGTTTGGCTCCTGCTCGAAACCAACCAACGCACGTGTCCAAACCTTCAGGCGATAGCGACCGGCAGCATCCACACCCCCAGCCTTGGGCGCCCGCAATCGCAACAAGAGCTGGGGCGGCCGAGCGATGACGGCTGGCAGCACTTCTCTCGCCCCCGGCCCGGCCCCGTTCACCTCGATCATGGGCTCACCCTTGGAGTTAGCCACCGCCACAGCCAGATCGAGGCGAAAGCTCGGGCTGACCTCGATCCATACCAGGGTCTCCTTGGTGACGCGAAGGGCGAAATAGTCGCGGTCATAGGTGTCACCCAACACTCCAGCGGCGGCGACATTTTCTACCAGCCAGCTGGCCTGTGAGGCGCGGTCATTGGGCTCCTGCTCCCCAGGGATCGCAGGTTCTACGAAGATCCGTACAGAATAGCGCGCTTCTACGTTGAAGGTGCGAAGGGTCCGCACGACAAGGTAGACCTCACTCTCGTCTGGGCGGAGGATGTTGGCCAAGACAACGGTGGCCCCTGCACGACCTCGGCGACGCTGAATCAGCTTCCCACGGCTGTCGCGCAATTCGAGGATAGGCCATACGCCGTCCACACCCTCCATCTCGGCCCGGATCGCGCCACGAGGTGCCGAGCCCAACTCCACGCGGTACCAATCGCTATCGTTTCTCCACCCCAAAAAACCCACAGCGTCATCACCAATCGTCAGTGGGCTTGCCAACTCCTTCTTCCAGTTGGGTTCGCGCTCCTCACCCCCTTCAGCGCTCCGTACCTCGAAGGACAACTGGTAGGAGGATGGTGCGCCCTTTTCACCCTGGAGGGCGACCCTCAAGAAAAATCGCCCCTTGGTCACAGCGAGGTTAGGCAGAACCTCGCCTTCAGCCGCACCACCACTAGCTACACGCACGAGCCGCTTGCCCGCAGCATCAAAGGCCTCGAGGACAAGATCCGCCTCGCCTCCCCGTAGTCGCGCCCGCAGAACACCCTCCTGGGCTGCCTCAACGGCGAACCAATCCACATCCTTCACCGAGCGGATGTGTCCGCTTAGTTGCTGACCGGGCTCGAGCTTCTGGGCGTTCTTTCGTTGGTCATTGGGCTCCTGCTCCGGGAGAGATTCATTCCCGTCCTCAGGGTCTACCAGAACCACCGCGGGGAGCCGTCGCTGTGCCTTATCTGCTGGGCGAGAACACGCACCAAGCGCCAGCACCATCAACGGGATGCATCTCACCCCCTTGGTTCCCAGGTATTTCACAACTCACGCTCCCTGCTATGTTTAGGCACCAGCGGCGCCAATCCGCGCTGTGAGCGCCGGAGGAAGACCTCAATCTCTTTCAGCCAAGTAGCATGCTCATGTCCAGCAATACCCTCTGCGTCCTTGAGACCCGCTTCTGTTCTGCCCGCACGCAGCAGCGCAAGCAAGATATGACGAATGACGGTGCGCTCCACGGTGGAAAAACCCGCTCGCCTCAGCCCAAGCGCGTTGATCCCATAAACGCGAGCCCGATCACCGCTGGCACAAGCAAAGGGTAGAATATCCCTCGAGACCCTGGCGCCACCGCCAATCATCGCCAGGCGCCCCACCCGGACCTCTTGGTGCACGGCCACCTGCCCACCGATAGTGACGTGGTCTGCGATCTCGACATGCCCAGCAAGCTGAGAGCTATTGGCGATTTCGTTGTGGCTACCCACAATGCAGTCATGGGCGATGTGCACATAGGCCATCAGCAGGTTTGCATCCCCCACTCGGGTACAACCTTCCGGTCCCCCTCTATGAATCGTCACATACTCGCCAATGCGATTCTCGGCGCCGATTTGCAGCTTCCCTGCCCTATCCAGCCCCCGCATCTGGGGCTTCCCTCCAATAACCGCTCCCACACCAATGGTAGTCCTAGGCCCGATCGCTGTGTCTCCTTGAACCACTGCGTGGCTGGCAACGCTGCACCCCGCCTCTAAAACCACACCAGCCCCCACCAGCGCAAAGGGCCCTATGGAGACATTCTCGCCGAGGCTCGCCGCGGGGTCGACGAGGGCGAGGGCGTGGATCCCATCGCATCGCATCAGTGTTCACCCAAAGGTCGAATGGCCGCTGTGAATTCGGCTGAAGCGACCTCAGTCCCGCCTACCTTGATTTCTCCTCGGCCTCTCCAGAGCTTACCCCCACGCAGCGCCCAAACATGATAATCGAGACGCTGTCCTGGGCTGACAGGTTGTCGAAACTTCACCTTGTCGATGGTCATCAGGAACAGACGCTCAGATGTGGCGTCAAACTCGCCTCGATGATGGGCGAGCAGCGCGGCGCTCTGTACTATTCCTTCGAGGAGAAGCACACCCGGCATCACTGGGGCGTCGGGAAAATGCCCCTGAAACTGCGGTTCATTGTGGCTAACGAGCTTATAAGCGATGATGTGCTCTGCCTCGACGAGCTCAACGCCATCCACCATGATAAAGGGATAGCGGTGGGGTAGCGCACCGAGGATCTCTCTTGGGCCCAAGGCTCCCTCCTACCTCAACCGTCTAAACGCCTCAACGCACGCCAAACGCGACCGAGACGCCTGAACGTCGCATGGCTTCGCAACCACTGTCCATGGGGGATCGCTGGATAGCCACTGTATGTCGCGCCTGAGGGGACATCTCCGATGACCCCGCTCTTGGCACCAATCCGAGCGCCCTCACCAAGCACCACATGATCCTTGATACCCACTTGTCCACCCAACTCACACCCTCGCCCCACACTCGCGCTGCCAGCCACACCGCTTTGAGCACAAACGATGACGTCGTCGCCCAACTGCGCGTTGTGGCCAATCTGCACGAGATTATCCAATTGCACACCTGCTCCAACTCGCGTCGGTGAGAGGGTCCCTGCATCCACACAGCTGTTGGCGCCGACCTCGGCTCCTTCACCCAACTCAACCCCGCCCACGCTCCTGATACGACGCCAGCGCCCATCTTCTCGCCACAGGCCAAAACCCTGAGCGCCAATGACCGCTCCTGGACCAACTTTCGCCCCCTCGCCCACCTTGACGCCAGCACAAAGGGTCGCCCGTACGCCTACCCACGCCTGGGCGCCTACGCGCACATCGCGCCCAACATAGACATAAGGGTCCAAGCGAGCCCCCTCCTCGATGATGGCCCCCCCTTCGATCAAACAAAAAGCACCCACGCTCGCGGCGGCGCTGATCTCCGCGCTGGCCGCCACCACAGCGCTGGTGTGAATCCCCCGCTCGAACTCCTCTTCAGGGCAAAAATGCCGCACCAAACGTGCCAAGGCCGTCCGTGGGTCGTTACTTATCAGCTGAGGGCGTGGGTCGTCCAAGACCGCCGCGACCAACAACGCTCCGGCGTGACTCCGTTCGAGGGCTGTTGTGCGATCTTTGGTTAGAATAGCAGCAACGTGCTGGCTGCCTGCGTCGCAAGGCTCTGCGACGCCCTCCATCAGCGGCGATGGATCCCCGTGTAGTTCGCACCCGAGGTGGTGAGCGAGCTCACCGAGGCTGGTCTTCATCACCGACCTTGAAGCTGTCGTGAATCTATTTGTTGTAGAGACGAATAACGGAGTTTGTGAGATCAACGTGTCGCGGAGCCCAGAGCACTGCCGCGTTGTTGAAGATATAGTCGTAACCCTCACGCTTGGCGATTTTCTGGATGATCTTGTTCAACTTGCGCGAAATTTTCATCATTGCTTTGGTCTTGCGGCCCATCAAGCTTCGCTCGGCTTGCAGGTACTCCTTGCGCAAATCTTCCATCTTCTTCGCCGAAGCTTGCGCCCGTTTGCGCTTCTCCGAATCCTTCAGGATCGACCATTGCTTACGCAACTGTTGTTCCTGTTGGTAGAAACTCTTCATCTTCTTGTTGAGATCTGTTTCGAGCTTCTTCTTTAGCTTCGTGAGGCGAGCCTCGGCCTTCTTTCCATCATTGGTCTCGGCGATGGCGCGTTGCATCTGAACGACACCGATCTTAAGGGTCTTGGCCGAGACAGGGGCTGTAAGCAACAAGCTCCCCACTACTGCAACACAGGTCACTATCCGCGTCATCGCTATAACTCCTCGTTGGGGGCACCTTCTGCCAACAATACGGCGCAGGGCCCGCCCCTATTCACTCGTTCATTCCACCCGACTCAGAACTCCCTGGCGGGCGCTGCCACAGTCGCGGCATATAACACACTAGATTATTACCGCCGACCTAAAACGGGTCCCCAAGACCTTGTTTCCAGGGACGTGTTTCTCTTAGAAGAAGTTTCCGATCGTGAACTCGAAGACGATGGGCTCTTCCCCTAGGTTCGGCGAGAAGGGCAAACCCCACTCGAAGCGCAGGGGACCAATGGGCGAGAACCAACGGAAACCAAAGCCCCAGCTATGTCTCAGCCCCTCGAAAGAGACCGCCTCTGACTCATCAAAAGACATACCCGCGTCGCTAAAGATCACACCTCGAATGCCCACCTTCTGAAAAATGGGGAACTCGATCTCAGCGTTGAAGACGAGCTCCTTGTTCCCACCCTTGTTGAAGGAAAAGATCGAAGCGTTCGGATCTGGGCTGCGGAGCACGTCCATCCGTGGACCCAAGCTGCGGGGACGGAATCCGCGCACATCCTGAATGCCACCCGTGAAGAAGCGCTCGAAGATCGGCACGCCATCATCATCCGAGCTGATGATCAGGCCAATCTGCGAGTTGAGCTTGAAGACAAAAGGTCCCCAAATCGGATAATACCAGCGCGAGAAGGCGCCAAAACGGTTGAAGACGTTCTGTGAGCCCAAAGCGGGTGTGGCCGTCTCAGCCCACACCGCGTGAAAAAAGCCTTTGGAAGGAAAGAGACGGTTGTTCCGCCGGTCCCACTGAAACGAAATCCGACCGCTGGACGTGAACCCATCGTTGAAGAGGTTTGCGATGCGGACACCCTGTGGGATCTGCATCGTCAGCCCGCTACCGAAGAGCGTCCCCCCCCCACGGGTTGAGACATCGACCATCTCCGCCTTGTAGGTCACGAACACACGGAAATCGTCCCAGATCGGGTAACCCCAAGTGAGGCTTCCTCCTGTGGCGTTGCGGTTGAATGACTCGAACGCACGCAAAGAGTTGTAGATGTCGAAGCCGAACGTTACCCGTGTATCTAGGAAGTAGGGTTCCCAAAAGGAGAGCGAGAAGAGCTGCCGCAGGCCGGACATCTGTATCTGCAGCGCCAGCCGTTGACCTCTGCCGAAGAGGTTGTTTTGCGAGATCTGCGCCTGCGCAATGAAGCTCTCTACCGACGAGAAACCTGCTCCGATCTGGAAGGTGCCTGTGGGCCGCTCCTTCACCTCGAAATTGACGACAATGCGATTGTCTGCGGATCCTCGGCGGGTCGAGAAGTTCACGCCCTCGAAGAAGCCAAGGGCTGTCACGCGGGCCTTGCTGCGTTCGAGAAGGGATTGACTGTAGCGATCCCCCTCTGCAATGCGCATTTCACGGCGAATCACCTTATCGCGTGTCTTGGTGTTTCCGCGCACGTTGATGCGTTCAATGGTAACCACTGGGCCTTTTTGAATATCGAAGGTGAGATCCACCACACGCTTGTTGGCGTCAATGCTCGTCAGCGGGGTGATGTTGGCGTAGGCGTAGCCCTTGTTCTTGTAACGGTTGGTCAGCCCCATGACATCGCGGCCAAGCCGGGTTCGATTGAATAGCTCGCCCTGCTGCGATTTGAGAGACTTCAACAGCTCTTGTTTCGGCCAGAGCGTGTCGCCCTTTACGCCCAGCTTTCCGAGCTTGTATCTCTTGCCCTCGCGGATATGGATCGTGATGTACATGTAGCGCTTGTCAGCGCTCAGCCCAACCTGCGGCTCGGAGAGCTTGACGTTGATGAACCCCCGGTCGTAATAGAGCGCGGTGATCAGCAACATGTCACGCTCGAAAGCGCTCTCTTGATAGGTGCCGCTCGAGGTGATGAAGGAGAAGAAGCCACCCTCCTTCGTGCCCATCACAGCTTTGATCTCGTCATCCTTGAGCTGGCCATTCCCAACGAAGGTGATGTGCCGGATGGAGACCTCATCGTTCTCCACGATCTCGAAGATGATATCGACTCGGTTATTCGCAATCTTCCGCAACCGATACCCGACCTCCGCCAGGTAGAACCCCTTCTCGGTGTAGAGATCGCGCACTTTCTGCACGTTGCGTTTGATCTGCGCCAGGTCCAGGATGGCGTTCTTCTTGAGGTCCAGCACCTCGTTGATCTTCTCGAGGTCGATCTCGTCGTGCCCACCCACGATGATCTTGCGGATGGCTGGCTTCTCTTTGACGGTATAGACGAGGGTGACGCCCTTGGATCCCCCAAGCAACTCGACACGAACGTCATCGAAGTAGCTCATGGCCCAAATCGCCCGGGCATCTACGGCGAGCCGTGAGCGCAAGAAGGGCTTCCCCTCCTTGGTGGCCAACACAGCGCGCATCGCCGCGTCTTCGACCTTGCGGTTGCCCTGAAAGCTGATCTTGCGAACAGGAACGCCATCGAGACGATGAGCAGCCAACGCCTCTCTGCCGTGATTGATCGCGCTCCATGCCACGATCAAAGCGATGCAGAGGAAGGCGCCGCGCCCAGCGGACCGAGCCTGCAGCTTAGGCATGTGCATGCTCCCTGCCCCCAGCGGACTCGCCGTCCTCTGGATCTTCGATCTTTCCGTCACGCATGAGCAACTGCCGTGGCATGCGTCCAGCCAGATCGGTATTGTGTGTCACTACCATCATCGTCAGGCCCAGACGCTCGTTGAGGTCGAAAAAGAGTTCGTGCATCGCTCCGCTGGTCTGACTGTCGAGGTTGCCGGTGGGCTCGTCGGCGAGGAGCAACTTGGGGCGCATCGCCAAAGCCCGCGCCAGGGCAACACGTTGCTGTTCGCCCCCCGAGAGCTCCCCTGGTCGATGACTCAACCTGTCCTTCAGCCCCACAGACTCAAGCAACTCCAATGCCCGCTCCTCCGCCTCACGCCGAGGTTTACGCTGGATCAAACAAGGCATCATCACGTTTTCCAGCGCGCTGAACTCAGGCAAGAGGTGATGGAACTGAAAAACAAAACCCACATTGCGGTTACGAAAAGCGGCCAGGCGCGCCGGACCCAAGCCCCCCAGGGCGACCCCCTCAAAGAGGATCTCGCCACGGGTGGGTCGATCGAGGGCGCCAAGGATATGCAACATCGTCGACTTGCCTGCCCCTGACCGGCCTACGATGGCGACCATTTCACCCGCCTTCAACGTCAGGTTAATGCCCCGCAGCACGTGTAATTCACGCCCTCCGTGGTTGAAGACCTTGTGCAGCCCTCGCACGGCAACAAGCGCCGCTGTAGCGGTATTCCCCGTGTCATGGGCGAGTGTCGAGCTGGTGCTGGGTAGGGGTTGGGGCACGGTGCTTAAATCGTTGAAATCTCAGGCAAAGGGCGGAAACACAAGCCGAAAAGTGGCGCTAGACTACCTGCTGGGACGATCACTGTCAACGAGCCCTTCGAAGCGAACAAACCATGTGTTAGCGCCACGTTCTAAGCCTCTTCACGCAGCGCATCCACAGGAGACATACCTGCCGCACGCAAGGCCGGATAGATCGTGGCCGCAAAGCTCAGCGCCACCGCCGATAGAGCGATCAGACCAATGTCCATGGCGCTCAAACGCACGGGCAAACGTGAAATATAGTAAACCTCTGGGTCCAGGGGCACACCCACCTGAGAGACATAGGTGCAGAGCCCCAGGCCCATCACCAGCGCCGCGACAACGCCGATGATGCCAATATAGAGCCCCATGTAGATGAAGACCCGCATGAGAGATCGGTGGCTCGCTCCCATCGCCTTCAGAGCCCCGATCTCTCGACGTTTCTCCAGCACGATCATGATCAGGTTGGTGACGATGGAAAAGGAGGCGACCAAGATGATGAAGGTCAGCACCAAGAACATCACGATCTTCTCCAGCTTGAGCGCAGAGAAGAGGTTTCGATTGAGGCGCTGCCAATCCTTGACCTCATAAGTTGTGCCCAAGGCTGCTTGGATGCGCATGGCCATGGCTTCGGCTTGACTCACATCGTCGAGCTTGATCTCCAAGCCCGTGACCTCATCATCGAGCCCTAAGAATCGTTGAGCCTCCGAGATCGTCAGGTACACATATTTCGTGTCGAACTCGTACATGCCCGAGTAGAAGATCCCCCCCACACGAAAAGGGCGGGATTTGGGGATGGGGCCGGCAGGGCTCATGCCCCCAAGGGGCGAGATCAGGTTGACGTCATCTCCCAAGTAGAGCCGAAGATTCCGCGCCAACTCCGCCCCGACGATCACAGCTGGGTAGACGGGGCGTGGAGGAACCTTCATCCCCGCGGGCGCCGACGTGGGGGCCAACGTGGGTGCTCCGGGTTTCTTTGCAAGGACAACAGGAACGCTGCTCGGAAGGGACGCCGGTTGACTGCTCGGGGGCTTCCCCAAAGGACGCGTCACCATGGGTTTGATCAAACCAAAAGGCATGGCTGGGATCTTCGCCAGAAGTTCTGGATGCCGTAGGTTGTTGAGGCGTCCGCTCGCGCCATCCGCCTTGAGGTAAGACGCGAGGTCTGTCACCCCCTGAACCAGACCAGGATCGATCCCTCGCACGAGGACCGCTGAGAGATTCGATTGGCTGGTGACCATCACCTCGCTCTCAAGGAAGGGAGACACGGCCTTCACGCCTTGCATCGCCTGAATCCTAGCCAGCACCTCCCGATATTCGCCAAACATCGCCTTGGGCTTAGTGACGACGATATGCGATCGAGTGCCGAGAATCTTCTTCCGCAGGTCCTCTTCGAAGCCCCCCATCACCGAGATGACCACCACCAAGGCTGCGGTACCGAGGTAGACACCCATCACCGAGATCGTGCTGAAGACGGAAAAGAAGAGCTGGAGCACGCCAAAAACAAAGACGAGGGACCCTCCAGCGGCTACCGCGATGGCCGCAGTCAGCAAATGCCTCGACAGTGGTGAGGGCCCCAGATCGATGCCCCCGATGGGTGCGGGTGCTACGACATGTGAAGCGACGCCCAACCCAATGCCCACCACCAAAAGCCCACTGCCCACGATGAAGGTCCCCCACGAGGGTCGACTCCGGCGCAGGTAGCGCCAGGCGAGAAACCAATCCATGGAGCGATGCGTGGCGGCTCGCATCAACAACGAGACCACCGCGATAAGAGTCATGGCCGCGCCAGCAAACCCCACCAGCGCTGCAGCGGATTTTGTGCCCTCAGACTCAGCCGCAAAAAAGAAGCGCAACGCCAAGAGGCCCAAGCCAAGACCAAAATAGATCAGGGCGCGAAGCAAGCGCCCCGTCCATTGCCTCCACTGCGCGTCTAACTCGTGGCCTTGTCCCAACGTGCTACTTCCCCCCTGCAGAGCGCATATGCGGGAAGAGCAAGACGTCGCGAATGCTCGGTTGATCGCAGAGCAGCATCGCCAGACGATCAAGCCCGATGCCCTCCCCCGCTGTGGGGGGCATGCCATGCTCGAGGGCCCGACAATAATCCTCGTCGTACTCCATGGCCTCTTCGTCTCCGGCCTGACGCTCCTCCACCTGTCGCTGAAAGCGTTCCCGCTGGTCCGCGGGGTCGTTCAGCTCCGAAAACCCATTGGCGATCTCTTTGCCCGCGATGAAGAGCTCGAAGCGATCCACCAGGGTCGAGTCGCTATCTTTGCGTCGCGCGAGAGGTGACACCGCCGCTGGGTAATCAACCACGAAGACTGGGCGGTCCATGGGGAGCCGCTCCTCGCCGAGTTGGTCGAAGATCACCCCGAGACGCTTGCCATGGCTGCCTACGCGCCGCAAGCTCTCTCCGAGCAAGTCCTCCCGCTTCAGAAGGCCACTGGAGTCACACCAGGCGGCGAAACGCTCCTCGTTGTCCATGGTCTCGCGCTCAAGGGTGGGGTCGATCTCACAACAGGCATCGAAGACGAGATCGCTCACCGCTATGCGTGGCCATGGGCGCGTCAGATCAACGCTCTGGCCTTGATACTCGATGCGGGCTTCTCCGCGAATCTCCTCGACCAAAGAGGTGATCATCTCTTCGCTCAACGCCATCAAGTCCTCATACGTGGCGTAGGCCATGTAGAACTCAAGCATCGTGAACTCGGGGTTATGGAAGCGCGACAACCCCTCGTTGCGAAAGTTGCGGCCTATTTCATAGACCCTCTCGAAGCCACCCACGATCAGGCGCTTAAGGTAGAGTTCTGGGGCGATGCGCATATAAAATGGCATATCCAGCGCGTTGTGATGGGTTTGAAAGGGCCGCGCCGCCGCGCCGCCCAGGGTGGAATGCAGGATTGGGGTCTCCACCTCCAAGAAGTCTCGTGTGTCCAGGTAACGCCGGATAAGCCGGATCATCGCTGAGCGCTGACGGAACACGTCTGCGACCTCTGGGTTGGCGACGAGATCAACGTAGCGCTGGCGATAGCGCGTCTCCTGGTCTTTGAGACCACTCCACTTTTCGGGTGGGGGACGAACCGCCTTGGTGAGCAACACCACTCGCTCCGCCATCAGCGTCAACTCACCCGTCTTGGTGAAAAACGCGAAACCCTCTACACCCACAAAATCCCAGGGCTCGGCCTTCTTGAAGATCTTGTAGGCGTCCTCGCCGACGACCTCGCGCTTGACGAAGACCTGAAGCCGCCCCCCACGGTCGGCGAGCTTGACGAAGGTCACCTTGCCGAAGCTGCGAAACTCGATGATCCGTCCGGCGATGGAGAAGCGATCCTCGGCGAGAGGTTGAACCTCTGCGGGTGGCTCCTCGGGTGGAATGGCCTCTGCAAACCGGTCCCGAATTTCAGCCGTTATATGCTGTTGGATAAAGTCGTTTCGGTAGGGGTTCACCCCCGCCTCACGCAACGCGGCCACCTTCTGCTGCCGCTGTGCAATGAGCTTGTTGGTCTGTCGCGCTACCTTCTGTGCTGCCTTCTGTTCGGCAACGTTCTGCCCAGACTCTTCCGCCATCGTCTATTCCTGCTTTTTCTTCTCAGCCCTCGCCCTGCGCCAGCAGGAAGGTCTGAATGAACTGGTCAAGATCCCCGTCGAGGACCGCGGCCACGTTCCCCACCTTGATCTCCGTACGGTGATCCGTCACTTGCTGATAGGGCGCGAGCACGTAGGAGCGGATCTGACTCCCCCACTCGATCGCCTTCTTCTGGGCGTTGAATTCGGACATCTCCGCCTCGCGCTTCTTCATCTCATGCTCGTAAAGACGCGCACGCAGCACCCGCATCGCTTGGGACTTGTTCTTATACTGCGAGCGCTCATTCTGGCACTGCGCGATGATGCCCGTGGGCAGGTGGGTGATGCGCACAGCCGACTCGGTCTTGTTCACGTGCTGCCCGCCCGCCCCGCCAGCCCGATAAACATCAATCTTCAAGTCATCGTCGATGATCTCGATCTCGACGTCATCGTCAACGTCTGGATACACCGACACCGAGGCGAAGGCTGTATGGCGGCGAGCGTTGGCGTCGAAGGGCGAGATGCGAACCAGGCGGTGAACCCCACCCTCGGCGCATAGATATCCGTAGGCGTAATCTCCATCCACGGAGAAGGTGGTGGATTTAACACCTGCCTCTTCGCCCGGCTGCGAATCGATCAACTCTAACTTGAACCCACGCCGCTCGCACCAACGCATATACATGCGCGTCAGCATCTCAGCCCAGTCCTGGCTGTCTGTTCCGCCAGCTCCGGCGTTGATGCTCACCAACGCGCCCAATTTGTCGTTGGGCCCGGAGAGCATCCGAGCGAACTCGAGGTCATCGATGGAGCGAGCAGCCTCTGAGGCCATCCGCGCCGCCTCAGCCTCAGCCTCTTCATCCTCTGCCTCACGGGCGAGCTCCAGCATGGCCTCAGCGTCCTCAAGGGCGCTGAAGCCAGCATCCCAAGAGCCCACCGTCGACTTATAGGCCGCCTGCTCTTTGAGCGCGGTGCGAGCTTTTTCGGCGTCGTCCCAAAACTCAGGCACGCCAGCGAGCCGCTCTAACTGAGCTATCTTGTCCCTTTGTGTCTCGAGGTCAAAGATGACCTCGGAGCGCCTCGAGGCGCTCCCGAAGATCTTTGATTCGCAACTTCGTCTCTGCGATGCCCATCGTTGCTAGCTCCTGCTGGACGGTTGTAGGAGGGGGAGAGGCTCGGCCTTGGGTGCCTGTTCGAAGGCCACGGGATAATCGCCTGTAAAGCACGCATCACAATATCGGCGCTCACGGGCCTGTCCGAGCGCTTCCAACATGCCCTTGACGCTGATATAGCCAAGACTGTCACACCCCACATGGGCGCGAATCTCTTCGAGTGACTTATTGTTCGCGATCAACTCGCCATAGCTGGGCATGTCGATCCCGTAGTGACAGGGGTGCCGAGTCGGCGGCGCGCTGATCCGCAGGTGGACCTCGCGCGCGCCCACGCGACGCAACATCTCGACGATCTTGTGCGAGGTCGTGCCCCGCACCAAGGAGTCGTCTACCACCACCACACGCTTGCCCTGAATCAGGCTACGCACGGGAGCGAGCTTCAACTTGACCCCGAAGTGACGAATGGACTGCTGCGGTTCGATGAAGGTTCGGCCCACATAGTGGCTCCGGACCAACCCCATGCCAAAGGGGATCCCTGCCCGGCGTGCGAAGCCAAGGGCAGCGGTGTTCCCTGAATCGGGCACAGGGATCACGATATCCGCCTCCGCGGGGTGCTCATCTGCCAAACGAGATCCGAGCTGCTCCCGGCTCTGGTAAACACTGCGCGACCCCATCATTGAGTCGGGTCGAGCAAAGTAGATATCTTCGAAAATGCAGAAGCGCCGTGGTGCGTCCGGCCCCTCGATGCGATGGGAATGCACACCCGTGTGGTCGATAGACACCACCTCCCCAGGTTCGATGGCACGAACCATCTCTGCTCCGACCAGGTCGAAGGCGCTGGTCTCCGAGGCCACAACCCATGCGGCCTCCCCACCCTCATCAGTCCCTTCTTCCTGGGTCAACCTTCCCAGCATCAACGGCCGAAAGCCATGGGGATCTCGGGCAACGATCAGCCTCTCTTCGCTCATCAAGAGCAGCGAATAGGCACCCTCGAGCCGCGCTAGCAGACGACACACCCTGTCCACCACGCGCTGCTCCTTACGGCGCGCGTAGAGGTGCACCACCACCTCGCTGTCGGCGTTAGAGCTGAAGATCGAGCCCAGGTCTTCGAGTTCACGCCTCAGGGCGTGCGCGTTGACCACATTCCCGTTGTGGGCCACTGCCAGCTGACCTCGACCATGACGGACGGCCAAGGGCTGGGCATTGGCAGGGTCTGAATCACCCGCCGTGGAATACCGGACATGTCCAATAGCCGCTCGCCCTGAGAGCCGGTCGAGGGTGTCCTCGTCGAAGACGTCCACCACCAACCCCATCCCGCGCCAGGTCCGCAAACGCACAGCGTCGCTCACGGTGATACCCGCGCTCTCCTGACCTCGGTGCTGGAGGGCATGAAGCCCGAGGTACGTTAGGCGCGCTGCGCCCGAGGTACGTTAGGCGCGCTGCCTCAGAATGCCCGTATACTCCAAATATTCCACACATTTGACGCTTCTCTAGCATGGGCACTGCTTAGCGTCAACTGTGGGGCCCAGGGGCAGTTCTCTCTTCACAGCAGCAAGGGCGTCACCCGCTGCTAGCATTCCGACGTCATGGGGCGTGCTTTTAGCTTTACTCAAAGCTTTCCTTCTGAGTCAATTTGCGCTACATATTGTCAATATGCAGGGATAATGTCGTTCAGCTGGCTCCTCCAGCGTAAAGCGCATGGTGAGGTAGGGAGCTATGAAGAATATTGTCGAGTTCGCGGAGACCGTCCTCACGGAGACCGTGGGGGTCAATGGGCATAGTGACAAAGATTGGGAGACCCTCACAGCAGTGGCTGCGACGACCACAACGTGGGCCGCTGATTTTGCTCAGATCTACGGTTCGACGATCCACAACTGCACCTATACCAAGGGGTTGCTTGAGGGTGTTAACGCGGCGGACCACCAAGCGTCCTTCGCCGTTTGGTACGAGGCCCTCGTCTCTGGCAAGCCAGGAGAGGTTTTTTGGGCCGAGACCTGCCTAATCGGCCTCTATCACGCCGCCGCCGACGTGAATAATCGCCATGTCATCGCCATGGTCGGCCGCATCCAGGAGGAGTTTCTCAAACGCGCCCTCGAGGCCTTCGACCAAGCACAGGCGATTGAGGTCTATGGTGCCTTCAAACGCGCCTTTGATACCGCTCTCGCTGTGATGGTCGACAGCTACCTCCACGCGCTAATGCTCGGAATGTCGGAGATTGGCATCAATGAGCGCCTTGTGACTCGTATCCGCAAGGTCGCCATTCGCCAGATGATCAACAAAGCGCGCAGCGTGCTGCCCTTGATCGACTGGAGTGACGCCCTCAGCGTTGGCATCAAATCCATCGATGATCAGCACAAGAAGTTGATCGTTCTACTCAACGCCCTCCATGACTCCGGCACCACAGGCAAGGGCAATGAGCAGATCAAGGAAATCTTGAGTGAACTCCTCGCCTATACCGTGAGCCATTTTGCCTATGAGGAGAACCTATTTGAGGAGCATGGCTACCCAGACACCGCAGCGCACAAAGAAGCGCACCTGGCGCTCACCTCACAAGTGAGCAAATTCAACGATGAATTCCGTGCTGGCAACGCCAAGCTATCCGGCGACCTCTTCAAGTTCCTCCGCACCTGGCTCACAGGCCACATCCGTGGCACTGATAGGCTCTACACACCCTACCTCGTCAAACGAGGCGTGAAGTAGTCACCACGTGTGAAGGCGCCAGTGCGTTTGGCCCTCAGAACGCCCGTCGGAGAGAGCGCTCTATGCGCTCTTCGGGTGGGGAGGCGTCGATGAGCAATTCACACCCTGTAAGCTGCTTGTAGAGCGCGAGATAGCGCTGCGTCGCCTCCAGTCGTGTGTCATCGCTCAAGGGGGGAGGCTCGCCCTCGCCACAGAAGCCTCGTGCACGCATATGGTGACGCAAGAAATCCTTGTCAATGGACAGAGGAGCCTCACCTCGCGACAACGCGTCCTCGTAACTCTCTGCCAACCAATAGCGTGATGAATCTGGCGTATGAATCTCATCAATGACGATGACCCTGCCATCAGGCGTCCGACCAAACTCATACTTTGTGTCCACCAAGAGCAAGCCACGCTCAGCTGCTAGCATTTGGCCTCGCGCAAAGAGAGCCAAGGCAGAGGACGTCACGGCCTCCATCTCATCGGCGGCGAGCAAGCCGCGCTGACGAACTTCGGCGAGAGAAAGTGGGAGGTCATGCTCGCCCACCGCCCCCTTGGTGGTTGGCGTGATCAAGGGTGCCGCCAAGGGCTCATGTTCGCGCAAGCCCTCGGGCAAGGCATGCCCATAGGGCATTCGTTCTCCAGCGGCGTAGAGAGTCCAGAGAGACGTAGCGCTGCTACCAGTGAGGAAGCCTCGCACGACGACCTCAACCGGGAAAGCCTCGCACTCGAGCACCACACTCACGGCTGGGTCGATGGCCTCGAGGAGGTGGTTTTCGCAGACGTCTGCAGTGGCCTCGAACCAATAGTTGCTGATGCCGTTGAGAATTTGCCCCTTGAAGGGCACGGTTCCAATGACACGGTCATAGACGCTCACGCGATCGCTGACGACGATGGCTCGTCTTCCATCGGGCCACCGATAGCTATCCCGCACCTTGCCCCGTTGTAGCTGCCCAAGGCCTTCGAATTGGGTCTGCGCCAACGTCAGGTCCAACCCCCGCCGCAGGAGGTCTTCATCGATCATGCGGGTTGGTCCTCAAAGATCCGCTCAAAAATTAGACCCACGTGCTGCAAGTGAATGCGCAGGTCGAAGCAGGCATCGATCTCCTCTGGAGAGAGCACCTTGCGAACGTCGCTGTCAGCAGCGAGGAGATCCGCGAAGGTCTTGTGGTCGTCCTGTGCCGCCATGGCGTTGCGTTGCACAAGCTCGTATGCCCGCTGCCGAGCTAGCCCTTTGCGCACCAGGTCCAACATCACCCGCTGGGAAAAAATCAGACCTCCCGTGTGCTGCAAATTAGTGGCGATGCGTGCCTCGTCAAGAACAAGGCCGGCCATCACACTCTCCATGCGCGCCAACATGAAATGAACCAACGTCGTCGCGTCAGGCGCAATGACTCGCTCCACGGAGGAGTGGCTGATGTCTCGCTCATGCCAGAGCGCGACGTTCTCCAGCGCGGCGCTGGCATAGCTACGCACGAGCCGTGCGAGCCCTGTCAGGTTCTCACTGAGGATCGGGTTTCGCTTGTGGGGCATAGCGCTCGAACCCTTTTGTCCCTTACCAAAAGACTCTCGCGCCTCTCCCACCTCTGTGCGCTGCCAGTGCCGGACCTGGACAGACATCTTCTCAATGGTCCCTGCAATACCAGCCAACACCGAAAAATAATGCGCATGCCGGTCGCGGGGCACGATCTGTGTGGCACACGTCTCTGGCTCTAGCCCCAACGAGGAGAGCGCGATCTTCTCGACCTCAGGCCCGACATTCGCGTAGGTACCCACAGCTCCCGCAATCTTGCCCCTTGCGATATCGCGTACGGCCACTGCCAAGCGCGTTGTGTGCCGGCGCAGCTCAGCATAGTAGCCTCCAAAAACCAAGCCGACGGTCGTGGGCTCAGCGTGGATCCCATGAGTGCGCCCCACCATTGCCAGCGTCTTCGTCTCCTGAGCACGAGCGGCCAACGTGCACAACAGCACCTCAACCCCATCGAGGATCAGCTCCCCGGCACGCTTGAGCTGCAAGGCGAAGGCCGTGTCCAGTACATCGGATGAAGTCAACCCAAGGTGTAGCCACCGCGCAGGACCTCCCGCCTGCTCCTCAATATGGGAAAGAAAGGCGATCACATCATGGCGAGTCTCAGTCTCGATCTCAGCGATGCGCGCTGGGTCGATGCTCGCCTCGAGCCGAATACGGTCCGCCGTCCCTACTGGGACGAGGTCTCCTTCCATGGCGCGACAGACAGCGAGTTCCACCTCGAGCCAGCTCTCGTAGCGCGTCCGGTCGCTCCAGATCTCCACCATCTCCTTACGACTGTAGCGTTCAATCATCTCGCCAACCTTAAAAGTCCCAGGCAGGGTCTGCGCAACAGCGATAGCCGGTCGCAGTGCCCCCGCGTGTTCTTGCTGTGCAACTGGCGTGGCCTTGCGCCGTGCCATAGTGGCCGCCCATGGCCACACCTTCCTCAACCCATTCTGCTACATTGCCACTCAGATCGTACACACCGTGACGTGATCGGCACGTTCGCTTGCTTCCTACCGCCACAGTGGCTTTGGACTCAGTGTTGCAACGCCCTGCTTGAAAGGTGCGGCCATAGGGGAAGAGCCATCCACACGATTTCATCCATTCACGTGTTGTGCAGAGGCGTGCCCCACGTGCACGACATGCACCACGAGCTTTTGAAAGAGAAACAACACGCGGTCGACGACCACGACCGGGTGCTTCGTAGCGGTCAATACAGTACCCGTCGCCTGCACCCCGTGGTCGAATATGCGCCATGCCCCTTGGGCATTTACCCCCGACGGCCACCTTTTTCTTTGCAGGCTTCACGACCTTCGCCGGCAACTTCACTAGTTTCCTGGGCTCTGCTGTCTTGGGTCCCGCTGTCTTGGGTCCCGCTGTCTTGGGTCCCGCTGTCTTGGGTCCCGCTGTCTTGGGTCCCGCTGTCTTGGGTCCCGCTGTCTTGGGTCCCGCTGTCTTGGGTCCTGCTGTCTTGGGTCCTGCTGTCTTGGGTGCCACCTTCTCTGTTGGTTGCCCTTGAGCTGGGGTGCTGCCGGGAGAGTGACCTGTTGGCGAGGGAGCAACGGCGATGTTCGCCTTTGGGTTGGGCACACCTTGGACCTGGCTGTCTGTTCCCTCGCTGACCGTGGCAGCTCCGCCATCTGGCGAGGCTACTGCGACGAGGTCAGCCACTGGCGCCAAAGAGGTTACCTTCGGCCCCGGCGCCTCCTTTGTTTCTTCGCTACCGCTCCCTGGCTCAAGCGCCGCCAACGTGGGAATGGGGGCCGCAGGAGGCGCAACCTTCTGATCGCCCTTAGAGAGCAAGAGGACAGCTCCGCTGCCGATGACCACACCGACAAAAATAGCCAACACCAAGGGGAGCCGAGAGACCGGTCTTTGCGGACGCGCTGGAAAGGCGACTGCGCCCATCGCCATGTTGAGGGCCTCTGGCGGCTCCTCCGGCGCGAGGAGTTCATCCATGCTCGGCTCTTCGGCCGGCTCAATCATCTCCTCGAAACGTCCAGTCCCCTCTGTAGCATCAAAGGCCTGCAGCACATTGCGTGCCCGCGCCTCTTGTTCAGCACCACGCGCCTTGCGGGGCAATGACAGATCCTCATCCACATCTCGTTGAGGTAGGGGACGCTCGGCGCTCTCAGTCTCGCCGCTCACCGCGGCGTAGTCACCACCGCTCTCTCTTGTCCC
>JAFCZD010000379.1 GCA_019314525.1 Deltaproteobacteria bacterium | reverse complement strand
TTTTTCCCAAGAGAATCGTGATACCGCTGCCAAATCGCAGGTCTACCGCGCGAAGATTACGAAACTTGCCGATTTTTAGTCGTTTGAGAATCACGAGTGATTCATAGCATGGCACGGCTTCGACACGCGAGTTCAGGCTCTTGCTACCACGCCGCCTTCGGAACGATGGTCTGCTCTTTGACGGGCTCGATGAAGTTGACGTCGCCGGGTTTGACCGCAAAGAGCAGCCGGGCCCACATCAAGGGACCAGCCTTGACCTGCCGCGTAGTCTCTTTGTATCGACCACCCGGGCCGTCGACAGCCTCAGAGCTGGTCCATTGTCCCCCATGATAGGTGCTTCGGTATCCGTACCTGGCGACGCGCTGCGTCACCTCAATGCCCATGGCGGTTGCCTTCACTTCAGTGCCCTCTTTGGACCTATGGAAGTAGTTGCTGCGCAAGATCCTCGCATCCATCTTTGGCTGCTTGGCCGCGTTTTTCACCAGCTTCGCCAACACACCGTAGCGGTGCACGGCCTTCTTGACGGACTGAACCTTGCGCGCCATTGCCTGACGAAAGGTGTTTTTCGCCTCTACGGTGCTCACAAAGAGACATGAGATCATGATGGCAGTGAGTGTGATTCGAATTTTCATCGTTCTTCCTCGCGATCGTCTTGCGAGGGTCTCAAAGCAAAGTCTGTACCGAACAACTTTCGGCATAGTTTCGTCGGTTTGCGATGTCGCTCCGACGCACTACCACCAACCTTGGGAGAGATGGCGACTTCAGTGGTCAACCGCATCGGTGAGCCCAAGCGGCTCATCGAACCTGCCATTTGCGGCGCTTGAGGATAAAGGGGATGTGTACCTGGTCGGCCTTATAATCGATGCACAAGGCATACATCACGATGTTGATGCCCCAGCGAAAGGCCATCTCTCGCTGCTGAGCGCCACCAGGGTAGACGCCGTATTCCCAACGCCCAAAGTTGTCCCGCGCCCAAGCGCCCGCCATATCGTTCTGGGTGTACACCAGGGCCATGCGTCCATCACGCTCGACGCCCTCTAAATACGGAACCGGGGTCACGCGACCCACGACCTCGTCCAGGAGATAGAAAGATTTGTGTAGCGTGTGCTGGCGCTTGACCTTCTTCAAGGCTCGCTCGTCGAAGAGCGCTTTCACCAGGCGCCGAACGCTGAGGTCGAAGGGACCGCCAGGGCGTGCCTCAGCGCTGTCGATCAACAAGAACCCACCAAAGGTGAGAAAGCGCCGCAAGCGCGCCAGAGCTGCGGAGGACGGCAAGGCAAACGCCTGGTCTCCCCCCAAGTAAAGGAAGGGGTGGCGGAAGATGCTCTTATCCTCCATCGGCACCACCACGCCGCGAGTCGCCATGTCCACGCTCGTCCGCTTGTCCACCTCCCAGGCCAGCCGCTGCAGGCCCGTGACGCGGGGCATGGCGTTGCCTCCGCGATAACTCAATTGGGTGAGACCCACCTGGGTTTTGGGGCCGAGGGCCAACGCGTCAGCCAAACCCACGCCACAAAGCCCCGCGCTGGCCGACAGGCCCGCGAGCTGCTGAAGAAAACGGCGGCGACCCCTATCGTTCATGGTTGTGCTTTCGCGTCTGACTTTGGCTTCGGGCTCGGCTTGGCGAGCAGACCTTTCTTCTCTAGAGCCCGCCGCGCCTGCTCGAAGTGACTGAAGAGCAGCTGCCCCGCGAAGCGTGCGGAGTCGTTCTTTGTGGCGTTCTTCGCAGAGTCCTTCTTCGCGCCCCCGACATCGCGAATCAGCGTCGCCACCACGCGCCCTGGGTAGAGGCGCTGCACCTCGCGGTAAATCTCGGGGTCCTTCTCGCCGGAGTCTCCGATCAGCACAAAGCGCCAACGGGGCAGAAGCTGCATCACCTCACGAATGCGCGAGATCTTGTAGGCCCCTTGATCACGCAGAGCGTCAGAGCCGCTGCTCACGCCCAGGTTCTTTAGCCGTAGCGCCCCCCGCGGGAAGCCCTTGATGCGCATGAAATGTCGCAAGCGAGGGTAGAGGTTGATGGGGCTCCCGGAGACGAAGATCAGGGGCATGCCTGCGCTAACCAGGTCACGATAAAGCGCTGGCGCCGTGGGGAAGGTCTTCAGCGAACGAGCGTTGTCTAAGAGCACCCGCTTGAGCATGCGCAGCTTCTTCTTCACCTGGGTGTCGAGGATGGTGTCGTCCACGTCGCTGATCACCCCAACGCCGCCCTTTCTGCCCTCCACCACAACCACGCTACCTGTCATCACACGAAACGCACGCTTGCTCTCGACGAGCGTGGCCTGCACCTCATGCCTCCCCAGAGGCAACTTCTTCAACTCAACGACGAAGAGCCCCTCTTTGTCCGCTACGATCTTTCGTTTTTGGCCGGCGACCTTCAGCGCCACCTGAGCGCCAGGGATCTCGTCTGATTCCAGCAGTCGGTAGCTGCGCTTGAGGCGCCGTGTCCAGCGCTCCTTCTTCTTGGGTTTGTCGAAGCCCTTGTCTTCCACCACTCGACCCCACAAGCGCGCCTTTTGGGGCGTGCCGAAGCCATCGTAGATGATGATCATCGCCGGATCGTCGTCCGGATCGTCGTCTGCGCGGCCTCCCCTGGGCAGCAAGCAGGCGGCGGTGAGCACCACTCCAAAAACTGCGTGTCGCTGTCGCATCATCCACCTCATAGATGGCCCAGACGTCGCCTCACCAGCCAGTCGAGGGCCAGCAGCAACACCACCGTCAGAAACCACCACCATTGACTCCAGAGTTGTAAGTCACGACGCCAATTGACACGCAACACTTCAGGGTCGCGAAAAGAAAGTTCCGGTAACTCCCGCGCCTTCCCGAGGTATTCCCCCCCGGAGAGAGACGCCAGAAGACGCAAGAGCGCCGAGCGTGGCCGTGGGTCCCGCAGCTCGCGACCTTGACGCTCCACGAGCACTGTCTGCTCTTCGCGGCTCTCTCGCCCCTCGATACGCGCGGTTGCGACGATCACATAGGGCCCAGCAACCGAGGGCGGGAACGACATCACCGCGTCCCCCTGTTCGTTGGTCGTGACTTGGCGTGTGAAGGGCTTGGCCGGTGATGGCGGGCGCACCGTGCAATCCACCACGACCCCCTTGGCGGCGCTGTAATCCGCCTTGTAGGCGCGAATGCGCAAGCGCACCTTCTTGCCGAGCTTCACGCGACGCTGGTCCGCGATGACCCGCAAATAGCGCAGCTCGGGATCGCGGATCAGCCAACGCATGGCGTTGCGCCAGAAGCGATCGTAGGCGCCTCTTCCCAACCCCTCACCCACCGCGACGAAAGCCCAATGCCAGAGGCTGTCTGTTGTGATGGCGAGGGTGCGACCACGCTGCACCTCACGCGTCGCCACCACGGGGAGGGGCGCACCATCGTCGCCTTTGAGGCGAGGGTGGGTGGCCAGCACCGTCGTGCCTGGGGCCGCGCCCACCACGCGATTGACGCCAGAGAGCGCAGGCAGCTTCGCCAACAGTTCCCGGCTCTCCCGAGCTGACTGGCCCAGCTGCAAGATGGGGTGTGAGCGACCCGCAGGCGTCAACGCCATGCGAAAATCTGACGTCTCCACCAGCTCACGGGCGTTGGCGCCTGGGCGCAGCACCACAGGCAAGATGTCTCCCACGGGTGTGCCGGCGTACCCCCCCGAAGCGAAGCTCAAGTCGCCGCCGATCATCGCCAGGCCCCCTCCCTGCTCCACATAGCGGCGCAGATGGGGCAGATAGGTGCCAATCCCGTAAGGGCCATAGTTGAAGTTCTGCAGGAGCACGAGATCGAAGCTGCCCAGCTCATGCTCGAAGAGCTCGGCGGTGGGAAAGGGAATCAACGAGAGTTCCCGCGCTGGCACCAGCGCCTGGGACGCGGGGGTTCGCAGGATAAAGAAGGAGATCAAGTCGATGTTGGGGTCACGCTTGAGCAAGCGCCGCAGAAAACGCTCATCCCAAGAGGGGCGCCCACACACCTGGAGCACTCGGATTCTGTCGCGGATCACGCGCACCAAAAAGAGCTGACGGTTGTTATCGAGGACCACCTCCCCTGGCTGGGGATCGATGGACACAGAAAAGGTACGCGTCCCGATACGCTGGGGCACAAACTCGAAGGCGACGCGGTAGCGATCTCGGCCCCCCGTCAACTGCACCACCTGCCGTGCCAGGACCTTGCCCCCCTCCTCGAGCTTCACCTCCACCTGCTTGCTGGCCAAGCCCCGAGCGACGATCTCCGCCTCCACCTTGACCGCGTTGCGCACGAAGGCGAACTCATCAGCGAAGACCTCGGCCACCGCCGCGTCACGGAAGCTGCGCCCTTCGACCCACACCGTGTGCAGGGGCGCACCGAGCTTGCGCACCAACGCCTCAGCGAAACCCACACGCCCTGCGGCGAGGCGCATGTTGTCATCGCCATCGCTCACCAGGACCACCCCCGCCAAATCCCCCTTTGCATAACGTTGGCCAAGGGCTTCAAGGGCGCGCGCTACATCCGTGCGCTCCTCCTGAGGCTTCACACCCTCCAGTCCGCTATGAGCCTGAAGTGTCTCCCCAAAGGTATAAAACTCCACCCTGCGCTTCTGGCTCCACCCAGCGAGACGGTCTTTGGAGCGACCGAGCAGATGCAGCGCCTGCTCAAAAGGGCTGCTCTCACCCTTCGCCTGAAGCCCCATGGAGCGCGACGCGTCCACCAGCACCGCGATGGCGTTGGGGCTACGGGTCACGCTGCGCTCACGCAAGGTGGGTTGCAAGAGGGTCAACAAGAGGGCCACAGCGGCAACAATGCGAACACCAAAGAGCAGAATCCGATGCCCTGCACGATGACCGCGGCATGATCGCCAGGCCACCGTGACAACCAAAAGCATCACGATTCCGGCAACTAAAAGGCCTGTACTGCCCCACGGGTTGACCAGGAGGAAATCCCAATCATGGTCGGTCTTGAGGCCCAATGGTGTCACGACCGGACTCTACCGCACAGGGCTAACCCCAACCACTGGGGCTTTTGACCTTTTGTTGAATGCCTGGCTTTGATAAAAAGACCCTAGATAACGAGGTGCGTCATGATGGCTCACACATGGACTCAAAGGCCTTCACGCCGAACCCACCTCGTCTGGAGGTAAGCTTGTATGCCAACCCAAACACTTGGATTCATTCACACATCGGTCGGAAAGAAGGTGCTGATGGCGGTGACGGGGCTCTTCATGTTCCTCTTCGTCGTCGTGCACCTCCTCGGGAACCTGCAGATCTACGCAGGTCCGCAAGCGATCAACAACTACGCAAAATTTTTACATTCCCTCGGTAACGCGCTGTGGGGCGCGCGCATCGTGATGCTCGTGTGCATTGCTGTGCACATCTACTACGGTTTGACCCTTTGGCTCCAGAGCCGCAGCGCTGGTCGTGGAGGCAGCCGCTACCACAAGACGGTTCACCAAGCCGCCACCCTCTCCTCCAAGTGGATGATCCTCACCGGGCCCCTCATGGGCGGCTATATCGTCTATCACCTGCTGCACCTCACCTTGGGCACGGCACATCCCGACTTCACAACAGACGTCTACCGCAACCTGGTGGTGGCCTTCACGCAGCCTGCCGCGGCGGGCATCTACATCGTGCTGATGCTCGCCCTGGGCTTGCACCTCTGGCATGGGCTGTGGAGCATGTTCCAGACCGCCGGCCTCAATGGCCTCTCCTGGAGCAGCCGCATCCGCGCGGCGGCCATGGCAATCACCGGCCTCGTCGCCCTGGGGAACGTCTCGATCCCCATCGCCGTGCTCGTGGGCTTCATTAAGTAAATAAGACCTCTTAGCGCGGTGCGCCCCGTGGCGCGCCGAGGACGAGAACCCATGCGAC
>JAFCZD010000068.1 GCA_019314525.1 Deltaproteobacteria bacterium | reverse complement strand
GCTCGAGAGGCCTTCAAGAAGGCCGAGTTCCGCTGCCACGAACAGCAGATCTTGGCGGTGCCGCTGCCCAACAAACCTGGAGCGCTCGCGGAGCTCTGCAAGAAGCTCGCAGAGGATGGGTTCAGCATCGACTATATCTATGGCTCAGCATGTCGCTGCGGGAGCGGCGCTGACTGCACCTGTAAAGCAGAGCTGATGGTGAGCGTCGCCGATCTCGAAGCGGCGCGAGTACTCGAAGGCATTGGCTTCTGGCCACGACCTTGACAGACTGCACGCGGGAATCTACTTGGATGCCCACTTCTGAGGGCATGACGGGATAATTTCGCTAGGACCTCTTCTTCTTCTTTCTCTTGCTCTTGCTGCCCTTTTTCTTCAGCCGCTCTAGAGGTTGCAGGCCCTCGCTCAGGTAGCCATTGGCGTCTGCCAAGGTCTTGAGCATCTCTGCATCGTTGGTGGGCTGAGCGGCGGCAATCAGCTCAGAGGCCTGCTGCAGCTTCTTGTCGGCCTTCTCACGCGCTGAGCGGACCTTGTGTCCCTTGTTTTTCCGCACGGAGTAGTCGTTGTAGAGCTTCTTGATGCGCGCACGCTTGCTCTTGTATTTCTCGAGCGGTCCGAGAAGCACATGGACGCTCTTATTGGCCTGCTCCATCTTCTTGGCGGCGTCGTCGCCCTTTTCGGCTTTGGCCGCGTCAAAAATCTTCTGCTGAGCCGTCACACGAGCCTTCAGCAAGGCCGCGAATTGTGGATATTCAGTGCTGAGAGAGGTCACCGAGGTGGCGTTGGCGGTCCAGGTCTTGATCTCACCCTCTTTGCTCGCCTTGCAGGCAGAGAGACCAAAGACGGCTACGCTCGCCATCAGCAGAATTCGCGAAGATCTGAGTTTCACCTTAATTTCTCCTTGTTGACATGAAATTGCTGAGTTCAATGCAGCCTACTACGAGACCGGCGTAGGATTCTCGCCGATAGTTGACGATGAGAGTTCGCATTCCATGCTTTTTGCTGTCTGGCTCTATACGCTCTCGCGACAGGGCAAGAAGACCTCACTATGCACCACGACCTCGGGGCCAAAAAGGTGCTCTTCACCCGGCGGCTCCACGGCGAAAAATTGCAGCCCCGTTTCACGGGTGGCGTAGAGGTCTGTGAGGGCGTCCCCAAAAAAGAGGCAGCGCTGGGGCTCAAAGCTGTGGCGCGCGAGGATGTCGCGAATGATCACCGGCTTGAGTGGAGGCGAGCCGTGGATCTCGGCGAGGAATTGCTCCAGCTCGCGCTCTCGGAGCACATGCGTCAGTTCCTCCGTGGGCGTGCCAGAGACAACAAAGGCTGGCAGGCCTAGCTGCTGTACCTGGCGCAGGGTCGCCTCGGCGCCCGGGACGAAGGGCGCCGACAAGACGCCCTCGAGGACGCGCCGGGAAAACTCCTTGGCGAGCCCCTCGAGGCGCTCGTCGCTCACAGGCCGATGGAGGATCTCCTCTTCGAAGTGGCAGAGTTTGATGTAACGGGAGATGCCGCCGTGCTCGCGGTGATACGCCACCACAGCGTCCACCACGACGGCACCATGAGCGGCATACATCGCCGCGAAGGCGGCCGTCTTGATGCGTGTGGTGTCGAGGATCACGCCATCGAAGTCAAAGAAGATAGCTTGCCAGTTGTGGGTCATGAGTCGTCTCGCTCCAGGTGCGAGTATAACCGTCGCTCATCCAGCCTCGAAATAACCCGAAAGAGACACCTCATGTGTCGCCCCTCCAGAGATGTGCCATCATCTGCCCATGGCCCGCGCCCCCAAGCGATACAACCCTGACCAGTTGTTCAACCCGGATGGGTTTCGCCACTACCGACGCGCCTACTCCCACGCGGAGCTCCGCTGGGGCTTGTCGATCCTCTTGGGCTTGATCGCGATACTCAGTTGGGTGCTCTACCGCGGGGCTCGGCCTGACCCAGCGCTCTTCGCTGCCCTCACCCCAATGGCGCGCAATCCGCCGAAGATTCCAACGTCCACTGCAAATGGCGTGTTCCCAAAAGACCTCACACCGCCAGGCTGGCGCGCTGGGGTGATCACGTCCTTCGATACGAAGGACGTCTATAAAAAGATCAACGGCCGTGAGAGCTACTACAAATCCTTCGGCTTCCAAAGGCTGGACTGTGTGCGGCTCTCGCAGAGAAGCAGCAGCGCCACCATCGACCTCGAGCTCTTCGATCAAGAGCAGCCGCAAAACGCCCTTGGCGCCTACGCGGGCGAGCGCGGCGAAGGGCAAGTGGACCGCGTCACCCCTGGTGGTGTGGCGCGTGTGGTGCGCAACGCGCTCTACCTTGTGCGTGGTCGCTATTACCTGCGCGCTGTGGGCTCTGACGAATCTGCCGCGACGCTCACGGCGCTGAAACATATCGAGGCGCGCTTCGTCGGAGCCAAAGGTGCAGCCAAGGGGCCTGGCCAGACCCTGCCCTGGGGCTACACCTTGCTGGCCAAGGTGGGTATTGGTGCGGGCGCGGTCACCTATGAGCGTGAAAACGCGTTCTCTTTCGAGTTCGCCAAGGATGTCTACGCTGGGCGCCTGGGCAAGGACGGACCACAGCTCTTCGTCATGGCTGCAGCCAGCCCCGAAGCGGCCAAGACCCTCGCCGCCCAGTTCCACAAGAGCTTCAGCAGCTATGGCGATGCTGTGGGCAAGCAAGCCCCAGGGTGGGTCAAAGACCACTTCATTGGCGCCTTCTCCACCGCCAGCGCTATCAAGCGCTTTGTGGTGGGTGTGCGAGCCGCCCCCAAGCTAGCGCCAGCCCAAAAGCTCCTGGTGCAGCTCGAGCAAGCCCTGCCGGCGGAGAACACAGATGACGAAGACATGTGATCGGCAGGATGCGCAACGTGATGCGCAACGTGACGCGCAGGATGTGTCATGTGATGCACAACGCCAAAAGGAGCGGCGCGCCTTCCTCAAGCAGCTGGGCATCATCTCTGGTGTGGCTATCGGCGCCGGTTACGCCGCGCTGGCGCCACCCAGCTGGCCGCTCTCTCTGCGCGACCCCGACGGTGAGCGCGGCAAGCCTCGCCCAAAAGTGCACCACCTTCCCGCCGGGGGCTATGCGCTCAAAGACATCGGCACGGCACCCCTGGGCATCGCCCATGGAAAAAACATCGACGCCCTCGTGCGCGGCGCGATAGACGGCATCGGTGGTATCAAGCGCTATGTGACCTCTGACGACGTGGTGGTAATCAAACCGAACGTCGCCTTCGACCGGCCGGCGGTCCTCGGCACCACCACCAACCCCGAAGTGCTCGCCGCATTGATACGCCTCGTCAAAGAAGCGGGCGCCAAAGAGATACGCGTCACCGACAACCCAATTGAGTCACCCGAGAGCTGCTTCGAGCGCAGCGGAATCCGCACGGCGGCCCTCAAAGCCGGCGCACGCATCATCTTGCCCTCACCTGCTGATTTCGAACTACTCGCCACGCCAGGCGCGACGCATATCGGCACTTGGCCCTTCTTTTGGCGTCCCTTTGTTGGCGCCACGAAAGTCATCGGCGTCGCCCCCGTGAAAGATCACAACCTCTGCCGCGCCTCCATGACCACCAAGAATTGGTATGGCCTGCTCGGTGGCCGCCGCAACCAATTTCATCAGGATATCCACGGCATCATCTCCGATCTCGCGCTGATGCTACGCCCCACCTTCGTCTTGCTCGACGGCAGCCGCGTGCTCTTTCGCAGCGGCCCCACAGGAGGCAACCTCTCGGACGTGCGCGCTGGAAACACCATCGTCGCCAGCACCGACTCCCTCGCCGCGGACGCCTTTGGCTGGGACGAGTTGCTGGGCCGCAAGGGCGAGCAGCTGCCTGGTTATTTCCAGCAGGCCGCTGCGCGCAAGCTTGGCAACCCCACATGGCAAGAGGCGCGCGTCAAACGCGTGCGGCTGGGATAAGCCATGCGCGACAAACCCAGCTTCTTCCAAAAGAGCAGTGATGGCAGCCCCTGGTTCGTACGCGCAGGACGCATCACCCATTGGCGCGTGATCTCTCAAGCCTTCTTCTTCGGGCTCTTCATCTTCCTGCTTTGGACCACCTGGTTTTCGCGCCTCGGTGGCTATCCAGTCTCTCTCTTTTTGGAGCTCGATCCCCTGGTCGCCATCGCCACCGCGCTCTCCACCCACACCCTCTACCGCTGGCTCTGGCGCGCCATCTGGGTCCTGGCGTTGACGCTGCTGCTGGGTCGCGTCTTCTGTGGTTGGATCTGCCCCTTGGGCACGCTACAACAATTCACCAGCTGGCTCTTCAACATCCGCAAGAACAACGCGCGCTTCGACGCCAACCGCTACCGACCCATCTTCCGGCTCAAGACCATCATCCTGGTGGTGCTCTTGGTGCTCGCCGCCTTTGGCATGTTGCAGATTGGCCTGCTCGATCCCATCTGCCTACTGACGCGCTCCATCGTCACTGCCGCCCAACCCGCCATGGACTCCGCGCTGCCCTCCAGCTTGTCCTGGCTCTCCTCAGCGCCGGGCGCGCCTGAACAACGGGTCTTTGATGGCGCGTGGTTCACAGGTGGGTTGCTCGTGACGATCCTTGGCTTGACCCTGCTAATTCCGCGCTTTTTTTGCCGAGTGCTCTGCCCCCTTGGCGCGTTGCTTGGGGTGCTCTCGCGCTTTTCCCTGTGGCGCATCGAGCGTGATGTCACCCAATGCACAGATTGCGACCTCTGCCTGCGCGCGTGCGAAGGAGCCTCCGACCCCCACGACGCCTTGCGCAAGAGCGAGTGTTTTGTCTGCTTCAACTGCATCGACGACTGCCCAGAGAGCGCACTCACCTTCGCCCGCGCGCCCCTGCCGATCAAAGATCAGATCGAGGGCAGCCTTCGCCAAGGGACGGCGACGCTCTTCGGCAAAAAGGTGCTCTCCAAACGACCCGAGACGGAGATCAAAGGCCCCGACCTGCCACGCCGACGCTGGGTGCTCGCTGGAGCCCTGGGCGTGATGGCCTTCCCTTTCATCCGCCTCTCCAACGCGGTCACCAAGCGCGGCTACAACAAGAAGGCGATCCGCCCGCCAGGCTCGGTGCAGGAGAGCGAGTTCCTCAAGCGCTGCATCAAATGCGAGCAATGCATCAACGTCTGCCCCACCAACGTGCTGCAGCCCGCCACCTTCAAACAAGCGGGCATCGAGGGGCTGTGGACGCCGACGATGAACTTCCGCGTGGGCTTCTGTCAGTACAACTGCACGCTCTGCAGTGAGGTCTGCCCCACGGGTGCCATCCAGAAGACCTCCCTTGAACGCAAGCTCGGCCGCGGCGAGTACAAGAAAGAGGGACCCATCCGCCTGGGCACGGCCTTCTACGATCGTGGGCGGTGTTTGCCCTGGGCCATGGAGACGCCTTGCGTGGTCTGCGAGGAGGTTTGCCCCGTGAGCCCCAAGGCCATCGGCGGCGTCACCGAGACCATCACCCGCCATGACGGGAAAACCGTCACCTTGAAAAAACCAGTCATCCGCCCTGAGCTCTGCATTGGCTGCGGGATCTGTGAGCGAGAGTGCCCTGTCACCGATGAGCCCGCGGTCTATGTCACCGCGGTGGGCGAGAGCCGGGACAAAGAGCGTTCGCTGCTCTTGACGAGCCACAAGAAGCGAGGAGAAAGACCATGAGCGACACAGACCTCAGCCGACGCGAGTTGATCACCCTCAGCGCCACCGCTGGCGCGAGCCTCGCCTTGGGCACGCTTCTACCGGAAGAGGCGCTGGCCAAGAAGAAGGTGCCCCAGGTGCCCCGACGTGTGCTGGGCAAGACCAAAAAAAAGGTCCCGATCCTGCTCATGGGCGGCTCGATGAACTTCGACCCAGTCTTCGACGTGCGGCTGGCCGAGGCCTATCGCTATGGCGTGAACTATATCGACACCGCGGACTGCTACGCCGGTGGGCGCTCAGAGGTGGCGGTGGGAAATTTTCACACGCGCGCCAAGATCAGAGAGAAGCTTTGGATCACCTCCAAGAGCGACGATCACGACCCTGAGGGCTTCGCGCGGATCTTCGCCAAGAGCCTCGAGAAGCTGCGCACGAGCTATATCGACCTCTACTTCCTGCACAAGCTGATCAACCCGATGTTCCTCACCCCTGCCCTCGAAAAACGCGTCGCCAAGCTCAAGGCCGCGGGCAAGCTGCGCTTCTTTGGTTTCTCCTGCCACGGCGGCAACGTCGCAGAGCTGCTCACGCACGCCTCCAAGCTGCCATGGATCGACGCGGTGATGTTCCGCTACAACTTCCGCACCTATGGTGAAAAGGCCCTCAACAAGGCGATGGACGCCGCCCACAAGGCTGGCATCGGCCTGATCGCCATGAAGACCCAAGGCGCCGCCGCCTCCTTCAAGGGGCGCTGGGAGCCCTTTCATAAGAAAGACAACTACACCGTGCACCAAGCGGTGCTCAAAGCCGTGTGGGCCGACCCACGCATCACCGCCGCGGTCTCGGCCATGGACAGCCTAAAGAAGCTACGCGAAAATATCGCAGCCGCTCTCAATAGGACCAAGCTCTCGCAGCGAGAGACGGACGAGCTGGAACGTTACGCCAAAGCCACACGCTCTTTGGCGTGCGACGGCTGTGATCATCTCTGCGGTAGCCACGTCGATGGCCCTGTCCGCATCGGTGATACCATGCGCTATCTGATGTACCACGACGTCTACGGTGACACTCAAGAGGCCAGAAGGCGCTTCGCCATGATGCCCGCTAGAGCCCAGAGCCTTGAGGGCTATGACTTCTCCGCCGCGAGCGCAGCGTGCCCACATCAGGTTGATTTGGTGTGGCATATGGAGCGCGCCAGCAGGGTGCTCCGGGGATGAAGCCACTGGCCGTCACCGCTGGAAGATGCGAAAATGAGCCCTCATCACGAAAGGGAATGTTATGGGTCTCTCACGCTTGGGTCTTCTAGCTCTGATGACGGTGGGACTTTTTGCCAACGGTTGCGTTGTGGAGGATAACGGTGGCCCTGGGGACATCTTCGTTGCTGACCTCGAGGTGGAGTGGAGTATCGAGGGTGGGCTGTCCAGCTCTCTCTGCGACAGCTATGAGGTTGACCACTGGGTGATCACCGCCACAGGTCCTGAGCAACGCCAACATGTCGCTGACTGCTACGACGACGCCTGGGATACGGGCACCAGCTTCTATGCTATGGAAGAAGGACGCTACAGTATCAACCTGGCAGTATACGACTTCGATGGGTATGACGTGGGTGGCGTAAGCCGCAGCTTGGACCTCGAGGACAGGGGCGTTGTCGAGGTCGTGACTCTCGTGCTCTACCCGAGCGACCTTGGGTTCTGATGGCCCGCTAAGAAGTTGCGCTCGCCCGACGCCCAAAAGCTCCCATCACGACACCTAAGAGCAACGAGAGCAGGGCTGCGATACCAATCCGCAGCTCCTTGGCCTGGGTGAAGGTGAAGGTATGAAGCGGAATCCACAACCAGATCAACGTCCATAAGGAGCGGTCCAGGCCGGCAAAGCTTGGTTTCGAGCCGTCGAGGAGCCGGTCGATGGCGTTGTCTGTGAGACGGTGCGCCAGCATCATCGATGGGCCAAACATCGCGTTGAGCAACACCGAGATGGTCAGCGCGCTGAAGAAACTTCCCGCCGTGCCCACGGCCTGAGGCAGGTACCCAGCCGCCACGAGGCCCGCCACGCCCATGGTCACCATCAAGAACATCACCTTGATATAGAGCCCCAACCCCCCCCAGCCCAATGCCTTGAAGATGAGCTTTAAGGGCGAAAAAGGAAAGGAGCGGCTTCCTGTGCGCAGCATCGTCGCCAGGATCTCACCCACAGAGCCTAAAAGAAGAAACTGTATGAAGGCCGCGATGAACGCGTGCTCGGTGCTAATGCGCAGGTATGTGTCCCACATGAGGCCTGATAGCACACGCCAGCGCTCGCGAATAGACGCTCTTGACCGAGCAGCCTACTCGAGCCCGTCGGGCGTCACGAGGGCGATCTCGGCAGGGGCGAGCTTCAGCTCACGATTCTTGGGCAACGCCTCACGCACCGTTTGTTTGCCGTAAAGGCGCAACACCGCGGGCTGGGAGCTGCCTTCGAAGAGCGCGTCAAGACCACGCAACTTCAAGCGCTGGCGACTGTGCCAGTCCTTGTTTACGGCCAGCACCAGCGGAGCGACCCCCTCCGCCTCTTTGCAGAGTAAGGTCGTGGCACCACCCAAGTCTGTGAGAACTCTCCAGCGTCCCTCCTCTGACAGAGCGCCAATGGTGGGGACCAATCCGTTGACACGTTTGATGAAGTCCACGATGGAGCGTGTCTTACCCTCCCAATCCTCCGGCATCGACTCCACCACGTGAAGCTTCTTTGTGAAGCAATACTCGTAGCCGATGGGCATCAGGTTTCCCGCAGAAAAAGCTGTCGCGAGCACGTAGCGCTGCTTCTGCACCGCGCGCGTCCCATCGGTGTCCGCAAAAAGTCTGGTGGTGTCGTGGGTCTCGGGGAAGCTCACGCTGGGGGCGATCTCAGCGAACTCAGCGTGCTGGTCGAGCGCCCACATTTGATCAAAGTTCCACCACTTGGAGCTGTTGAAGAGGTAGTCGAAGCCTGCAGCTTTCAAGCCACGAACTTCAGCCAAGCGACAGCCCAGGGTCTCTGCGAAGAAGTGCACACCCTCTTTGCGTTTGGATCCGGCGGCGATCAGCAGACGCCACAACTTGGTTGGCACTTTGTAGGCGGCATCGCAGCGGAAACCGTCGAAACCGAGGTCTAAGTAGTACTGCACAAGCGCTGTCCAATACGCCCACAGCTCCTGATGCTGCGTTGAGTGCGCGTTGTCGACCTCCGCCAGATCACCCCAGACCGTCACATTTCGCGTGTCGGCAGGATCGATGGCCGAAGGGCTGATCACGTAGCCGTTTTCATCACGGCGAAACCACGAGGGGTGGTCTTTGATCAGCGGCGAGTCCTTGGCCGTGTGATTGACCACCAGGTCCATCATCACCAACAAGCCCTGCTCATGCATCGCGTCGATGGTGCGGCGCAGCTCTTCCATGGGGTCTTCACAACCCTTGGGTACAAAGAGCGGGTTAAGCCGATAGAAGTCCTTCACTGCGTAGAGGCTGCCGGAGAAACCTGGGTAATGGAGTGGGTTGAGGTGAATCCAGTTGAACCCCATCTCGGCGGCACGAGCAGAGTGCTCGAGCCACTGCGGCATGGTGCCGGCGAGGCGGGGGAATAACGAGTAGATCATTGGCGCAGTTGTCATGGGGGCGGAGAATAGCAGCGTTGGCGGTGGGGTGCCATCAACGCAAAGATCAGACCTCTTTCCATTGCCCTCTCCGCCCCGTAGAGTAGCTGGATGTTAGAAAAAAGCTCCACCGTCGAGGTCCACCTCGTCAAGGTCCCCAAGCCCCAACCCGCAGCTCCACCGCCGAAGGTCCGAGTGTTGGTCAACGGGCAGAAGCTGAAGGTACCTTACGCCGCCACCACCGGCGAGGTGCTCAAGGCAGCTGGCTTCATGAACGGCCCTCTCTCTGTGCTAGCGGCCATCGTGCATCACCGTTGCGTAGACCTCGACTTCCCCTTGATGGCAGAAACATCGATCCGCCCTGTAACCTATGCCATGCGGGAAGGCGTGCTCGTCTACCGTCACACGGCCTCGCTGATCTTGCTCGAGGCCGCGCGACAGCTCTGGGACGACGCCCACGTTTCCATCGGCCAGTCGCTCTCTAATGGCTATTTCTGGGAGATCCGCTGCAATGACGGTGAGGTCTTCACCCACGAGCATAAGAACAGGCTCGAGGTCAAGATGCGGGAGCTGGCAGCTCAAGATATCCCCTTGCGTACCGAGGTGGTGATCTTGCAAGAGGCCAAGCGCATCTTCGCTGCTGTGGGTAAAGACGATAAGTTGAAGCTGCTCAAGAGCTGGTGGGAGCCTCACGTCACCCTCGTCTATTGTGGCGAGACCTGCGATATCCACCATTACCCCGTCGCGCCACGAACAGGCCTGATTCAACACTTTGCCCTCGACTTCGAGCCGGGTGGCGTGGTGCTGCGTTTCCCACAGCGCAGCGCCCCTGATGTGGTGCCGCCCTATGAACGCTCGCCTCAGCTGCGACGGGTACAC
Source organism: Deltaproteobacteria bacterium (assembly GCA_019314525.1). Classification (GTDB taxonomy): domain Bacteria; phylum Myxococcota_A; class Polyangia; genus JAFCZD01. Next base: position 5,983 of record JAFCZD010000068.1, on the reverse strand, counting down.
ACCGAGACGCGAGAGTGGCTGCGCCTGCTTGGTGTGCAGACCGTGGGTGAACTCAACGAGTTGACCCTCACGGGCAAGGCCGGCGACCTGATCCGCATCGCTGAAGGGCTGCATGAAAAGAAGATCGCCCACATCGCCGATCAAATCGCCCACCGCGAACAACCTCCGCGGCTCGTGCTCATCGCTGGCCCTTCAGCCTCGGGAAAGACCACCTTCTCCAAACGGCTGAGCCTACAGCTGCGGGTCAACGGCATCCGCCCCGTGGGGCTCTCCACCGACAATTTCTACGTCAACCGTACGGACACACCGCTGGACGAGCACGGGAAATACGACTTCGAGTCCATCGAGGCCATCGATCTGCCTCTGTTCAACGAGGTGCTCTCCAAGCTGCTGGCGGGCGAGGAGGTGAGCACACCGCGCTTCGACTTCCAGAGCGGTGAGCGGCGCCCGCAAGAAAAGTGGGCCACCATGCGCCTGGCGCCTGATCAGGTGCTGCTGGTGGAAGGGATCCACGGGCTGAATCCGCGGCTCACCTCGGGGGTCACTGAGGACGAGAAGTTCCGGGTGTATGTCAGCGCCCTCACCCAGCTGTCTATCGATAACCACAACCGCATCTTCACCTCGGACACGCGCCTCTTGCGACGCATCGTGCGCGACCGAATGTTCCGTGGCTACACGGCCAAGCAGACCATCACCACCTGGCCCAGCGTGCGCCGGGGAGAGCAGCGCTGGATCTTCCCCTACCAAGAGGGCGCCGACGTGATGTTCAACTCGGCGTTGGTCTACGAACACGCCGTGCTGCGCCTCTACGCCGAGCGCTTCTTACTCGAGGTGCCCGACGACGACCCCACCTTCGTCACCGCCTATCGGCTCCTGCGCTTCATCGAGCACTTCGTGCCAATCTTCGACGAGACCATCCCCGAGATCTCCTTGCTCAAGGAGTTCATCGGCAAGAGCTACTTCGATTATTAGGGAGTCAGCCGAGCCAGAGAAGTTCACATCTTCTCGTGCTCGCATCGCAGTAGGCCTCTGCGAAGTCACATGCGACGCACACGACGTTCATGCAAACAGGAAACAACGAGATGGGGATGGCTTCACAGGTAGTCCCACAGCAGAAGGTCTTGCAGTCTTTGTCGTTCTTGCAGGTTGAAAAAGTCTCCCGCGATAAGAAAAAATCAAGAACCACCAGGCCCTCAGGCAAGCTAAAACTGTCCACAGTCATATCCAGGGGCACACCACTATCAAGGCTGATGTCCGGAATGACGCCAACATCGATCTCCAGAGCCATGTCTGTTGACACCCCATGATCATCAAGTATTGGTGGAAGGTCCCCAGACGCCAGGTCCCCAGACGCCAGGTCCCCAGACGCCAGATCCCCAGACGCCAGATCCCCAGACGCCAGATCCCCAGACGCCAGATCCCCAGACGCCAGATCCCCAGACGCCAGATCCCCAGACGCCAGATCCCCAGACGCCAGGTCAGGTGGGGCTAACCCATGGTCCAATACCAACCCATCGGCCGCACCGTCGAGCCAGCCTCCATCCGTCCCATTGGATTGCCCATCCAGAACCGCGTCAGTGCTCGATGACACAGACCCCTTGGCCTGCTCATAATCCGCGATGAGCTTGCAGCCCGCAGGGAGCGTCAAGAACGCCACCCACAACGTCACCGTCAAACGATAAGTTGTGCAGGTCATGAACCTTCATTATACCTTCACCGGCGCCCTTTCCCACCCAGCCTTGGTTGAATAGGGCAAGATACAACCCCGTCGCACCTGCTACTACATGGACACCAAGAGCCAGACTTGACGCACTCGCTTCACGATGGTAGCGCGGAACTATGAGGCTTTTCGACGCACGTTACGCTCTCTTCTGCCTGGTGGGGCTTTCGCTCTGTGGGGCCGAAGCGCACGCCGGCACAGGACCGAAGCTCTCCGCCAAAGCTGCGCTCGTAATCCACAACGCGTCAGGCAAGGTGCTCTTCGCCAAGAGCGCCACAACCTCGCGCCCCATCGCCAGCCTCACCAAGCTCCAAGTGGCCCTCGTCGTGCGACGCCGAGGCCTCGCCCTGCAGAAGGGCACCGTGCTCACGCGCGTCGACCACCAAGTGGCGCTGCGCGGCGCACGTACGCGGCTCGAGCTCAAGTGGAAATACCGCAACCTCGACCTGCTGCATGCGTCGCTCATGGCCTCGGACAACCGCGCTACGAGCGCCTTGGGCCGGTCCGTGGGCCTCAACGCCAACGCCTTGGTGCAAGCGATGAACGAGCTAGCGCGCATCCAAGGCCTGAAGAAGACGACCTTTCGCGGCCCCGTCGGGCTCGACTACGGCAACAAGAGCACCTGCTGGGAGGTCGCGCGCATCGTCCGGCAAGCGAGCAAAGACCCTGTGCTGCGCAAGGTAATGGGTAAGAGCGAGTACCTCCTCAAGCCCATGATCGGCTACATCAAGGTCCGCTACCGCAACACCAACCCACGGGTTGGAAAGAAAGCCAGCATGAAATTTCTGGCCTCCAAGACAGGGTTCAACGACAAAGCGGGCTACTGCCTGGCCGCCGTGGTCAAGCTACCCAGACTCGGCGAAGTGACCTATGTCTTGCTGGGCAGCAAGAGCAAGTGGCTGCGAGTGGTAGACCAAGGCAAGCTGCTCTCCTTCATCCGCAGCCAGGGGGAGACGAGGCTCAAGGCCTCTGGTGTGAGGCTCTAGACCTTCGCACACCCAATCCCAGTCCCCCCCTTCCCCTCCCAGCTCGCGATATGGTCTACTCGCAGCTCACGCCAGATCACCAACGCGGTGATCGGCGAGCGTTGAGCTGCCCCGAAAGGAATGACCATGAGCCAACGACCTCCTTCCGTGCCTGAAGGCGCCTTCTGGGATGACAACGACAATGAATGGGTCTTGGCCCAACGCGACGAAAAGGACGATCTGCATGGGCTCGTCAAGAACTACCGCGCCAACGGCACCCTATGCTGCGAGACGGCGTTTTCCCATGGGACGCCCAACGGCGCGTTCTGCCGCTACCACGAAAACGGCGAGCCCTCACGTCAGGGGGTCTTCGTGGATGGCCAACTCCATGGCACCAATGTCTTCACCCGCAGCGCCGAAGAAACAACGGAGATCTTCCCTTACACAGGCGGTGATAAGGCGTGGTTCACGGAGATGGACTACGACATGGGCACCATCACCGACGCGCGGCTCTACGACCGTAAACACAAGCGCATCATGGAAGATGGAAGCCCCTTCCCCGAAGAACGCCCTGCGAACGTTCCACCCGGCGCGACCTTCCGCAAGAGCAAGATCGATGAGGAATACTATTGGGTCGAAGGCCAGGTGTGCGACAACGATGATGGCACGGTCTATCGCCAAGGGAGCTGGCGCTATTGGACCCCAAAGGGCGCGCTAAACCGTGAGATCCCCTACCTCAACAATGACAAGCATGGTGTAGAGCACACCTTTGACGAAGAAGGGAATATTGTCAGCGAGGTCACCTACACCGAAGACAAGAAGCTTGGCGCTTACCGCCACAAAGTGGACGATGACGACATGATGGACGCATCCATCGTCTGGGAGCGCGGCAAGTACGGGGAGGAAGAGTCACCCGTGGGGGTCACGCAGTGGCTCGACGCCCATGAGACAGTGCTCGCCAAGGTCGACCGCGGCGATGCGATGAACAATGACGCGCTCACCGAGGTTATCGAAGCATCCGCTGACACCTGCTTCGCCACCCTCGCCCTGAACGTGAAAGGCAAGCGCCAGTACGCAGCCTGGGTCCTCGCCCTGGCGCGTGGGCTACAACAAGGAGGCGAGCTGGCGGCGTTCGAGCAAGCCATCGCAGCTGTGCGCCCCCCTCTCTCCGAGGGCCACGCCGCGGGTGTCTTCGATTACTGCTATGAAGTTGCCCAGCAAGTCATGCGCTTTGGCGGCCCCATGGCGAGCTGCTGCTATCTTCTGGGCTCCATACGCCTTGGCACGCCAGTTCATGAGGTGTTACGGCGCGGCGCAGCGATCATCGACGACTATGGCGACTCGGCGGTGGCATCACAACTCCTCGACGCCGCCGTCGCCCTCGCTCCCGAGCGCAAGGATTTCGAGTTCACTCGAGCGCTGATAGCGATGAGCCTCGGCCAACCGGAAGACGCCCAACGCTCCATCGAGGCCCTCCGTGAGCACGATGAAGATCAAGCCGAAGGTATGGTTGGTTACCTCGCGGCCCTCTTTCCGAAATATGACTTCTGGCGCGAAGGTGACGAGCGAGCCAACGTAGCCCTCGACGCGCCCGCTGATGAGGAGTTGTCGCTGGCGCGGGCCCATGAGGACTTCCGCTGGATGATCCAAGCCAGCGCCACCCGTATTGAAACCTTTCGTGATGCGTTGCTGGAGAAACTATCGGGGAAGACGCCCGACTGGCTCGTGCCCACGTTGCCTCTGCTGCTTCCTGAAGGACGCATTGAGCTAGACGAGGCCCATCAGGTGGACATCGACCTGGGCATTGTTGGCCTCAACCATCGGGTCCGCGCTGAGTGGGACCGCCTCTGCTGGGCCTGCTGGTTGGCTGGCCTCGATGGGCTCGCCCTGCCCAGCGCTGACCACACACCACGCGAGCTGGCCCGCTTCGTCACCATGTTCAAAAGCTGGCGATGGATAGCCATCGGTTTCGCCCAGCACGCGGGCGTTGAGCCTGAAGATGACGTTGATAGGCGCCTGCTGGCCAGTGAGTGGTTTGGCACCCCGGTCACCAAACTCTGGAGCGCTGTCGCTGATTTCATCACCAAGGATAACGCCGAGCTGATGCAAATGCTCTTCTGGCTGAGCGATGTAAACGTGCCCTCGCCCTTCAACGACGACGAGGACGACGAGACTGACGACGAGACTGACGACGAGACTAACGCATAGTCCCAAATATTGAGAACCAAGCAAGGAGGCCCCTCATGCGCAGCCCACGAGATTTCTTCAAGCCGCTAGCCATTGGCGCACCCCAACCAGTGCACGAGATCCCCTTTCGCCCCTCACGAATGATCCACTTCTTCGATCCATCCAACGCCAGGATGGCAGCGAAGGTGCCAACCCTCACCAGCACATGCGACGTGCTCCTCGGAAACCTCGAAGACGCCATTCCATCCAGCCAGAAAGAGGCCGCGCGAGACGGGTTGATCGAGATCGCCAAGGAGACCGACTTTGGTGACTGTCAGCTGTGGACACGAATCAACAGCCTCGACAGCCCATGGGTCCTCGACGACCTCCTCGCCATCGTGCCTGAGATCGGCCACAAGCTCGATGTGATCATGGTGCCCAAGGTGGAGGGGCCGTGGGATATCCACTACGTCGACCAGCTGGTGGCGCAGCTCGAAGCTCAGGCGGGGATCAAAAAGCCGATCCTCCTGCACGCCCTCTTGGAGACCGCCCAGGGCGTCGCCAACGTGGAACAGATCGTCGCCGCCAGCCCACGCATGCAGGGCCTGAGCCTAGGTCCCGCCGATCTCGCCGCCTCGCGGCGCATGAAGACCACTCGCGTTGGTGGAGGCCACCCAGGCTATGTGGTTCGCGAGGACCCAAAGCCGGAGAGCACCGAGGCAACGCGTGTCACCGCACAGCAGGACCTCTGGCACTACACCTTGGCTCGCATGGTGGATGCCTGCGCCGCCCACGGGGTGCTGCCCTACTATGGACCCTTCGGCGACATCAAAGATGTGGTGGCCTGTGAAGATCAATTCCGCAATGCTTTCTTGATGGGCTGTGTGGGCGCGTGGTCGTTGCACCCTGTACAGATCGAGATCGCCAAGAGGGTGTTTTCACCCCCTGTTGACGAAGTGCAGTGGGCCAAACGAGTCATTGACGAGATGGGTGATGGCACCGGCGCCGTGATGATCGACGGCAAAATGCAAGATGACGCCACGGTGAAGCAGTGCAAGGTGATGGTCAACCTGGCACGCATGCTCGCTGAGCAGGACGCCGAGCTCAAAGAAGCCTACGGCTTCTAGAGCGG
>JAFCZD010001017.1 GCA_019314525.1 Deltaproteobacteria bacterium | reverse complement strand
GCCAGCCCCCACCGCCGCGAGCAACCCACCTGAGGCACCCAGTCGAAGTACACCGCCGCTGACCGTCGCGTTGACTTCTTCCTGCCAACGGGCAGCGTGCACGCCCGTTCCATCAAACGCGTCAAAGAGCAGAAAGACTGCCTCTGGGTCAGAGAGCCGTTGCCCCATGGGTTGGTCACCATAGCTGAGGGTGTAGCTCGCACTGCCACCCGCCACCTGACGCTCGTGCGCACGGTCAGCGCTCTGGTCCAGCCCATGCCCAAGTCCGCTGGAGTTCGTTGTGCTTTGCCTAAGGCAGCTCTACCAATGCTGCGCTCTGGCGATCGAGCTTCAGCGCCCAAAAGGAGATGGGGTTGTGCAACAAGACCAGGCCACTCGCCGCGTCCACCATCAAGGCTGAGCTCCACGAGAAGCTATGTTCTTTGTCGTCGTCGAAGGGCAGGGCGATGGAGTACCACTTATTGGCTGTGGGATCGTAGGCCACGTTGACCTTGGCGCCCTCGGGGCCAAAGCGTCGCATCAAGAGCAGCAGGTCGGCTTCAGGTAGGTAGACCTGCTCACGCCACAGAGCATATTTTCCGCCGAGGATCGCCGGTGGGGTGGTGTTGATCTCCTCGAGGTTTCCAGTGGCTAGATCGTAGCGGTAGAGCGTGTTGCCTGGAGCGAGCCAGAGGGCGTCGCGCGTTTTGTCGTAGGCCATGCCTGAGCCATCACACCAGGGGCGCGCGATGTCAGGGCCGTTCATGGGCAGCGCGTCGAAGCTTGAGGTGGCGGCGTTGAAGCGAAAGAGGGCGCCCTTGCCACTCGCCTCGCCCCAGGCCACCACACCCTGGGGCGTGGTCTCGAGCGAGACGTGCATCACGTTGCCAGAAAATGGAGGGTTCACAGGTGGGAAGCGCCACTCACGCCGCGCGATGTCGTAGCGCCAGACACCATGGCTCACCGCGAGCATTTGGGCTGAGGGTGGATCGTAGGCGTAGGCCTGGTAGGCGTGTACCGGCACCATGGAAACCCGCGCTCCACTCCAGCACCCAATCGGGCCGAGCCGAGAGGCTCCAGCTCTGGGTCGCCAGGCTGAAGTGCATCACGTTGGTGCCCTTGTATTCGGAGTGTCCCCCTCCCCAATACAAGACCTGGCGCCGGTCTGCGTCGAAGGTGGATGTGCCCCAACCCGCCACCTCTACACCTTGTGGCGGCTTGATCGCCGTCCAGCGATTGGGCGTGATGGTGCTTGCGAGCTGGTCGAGGGCATGCTGCGCAGGTACGGGCTGCCTGTCGTAAAAAGCGGGGTCGTAGGAGCGATAACCGGGGCTCGGCATGTCTTCGTCGCCGCGAAAAAGCAGCGTCTCCGGGGGCCAGCCCTCTTCGGTGGTGCCTGCTGTGTCAACCTTGCTGGGATCTACGGCGAGCGCCCATGTTGACCGGCGTGACCCCGCGGGCAGCCAGATCAGCATGTCGTCTTCGTTCACCGCGGCGGTCAAGGCCGGCGCCAAGCCACCGCTCTTGGGCAGCTCGCTGGGCCCAATATCGAGCTTGGTCCAGCTCTTGACAGCAGGATCGTAGCTCCACACCTCAGCGCTGAGGGTCTCATAGGCGTCGCGGTACATATAGGAGTGGCCGTTGGCGAGCCTATACCCACCCACCAAGACGATCTTGTCGCTCTTGGGCAAGGTCAGCAGCGCGTGTCCTGCTCTGGGCGAGGGGCTCAGCGCCGGATAGTGTTGGGTCCAGCGCCGGGTGGCGCAGTCGTAGCTCCAGGTGTCGGCGTAGCCACGATCTTGCCCGTCCCCCCCAAAGAGCACGAGGGATGCAGTGCCGCGATGATAGGCCAGCTGCGAGAGGGCGCGGGCAGGAGGCTCGACATTCAAGGCGAGCTCTGCTGTGAGCAGCGCGTCGATGAGGCCCTGCACGCTGGCGATGCCCGCCGCGTCTGGCGCTACGCCTGCGCTCACAACCCCCGCGGCTGTCTTGGCCCGTGCCAGGTGCCCAGCCGCTCGCGTTCCCTGTTCTTTTTCCTCCAAGGGCAGCAGCTGTGGGTCGAAGCCATCGCTCAGCTGGTTGACCCGCTGGGCCAACGCCGTCGCAGGTTGCGCGAGGGCTCGTTGCGCCTCCTCTGTGCTCTCCGTCTTGAAGAGGCGATTTCGCAGCAACGCCACCATCTCGTGGGCCTCTGTCTTGGCGTCCTGCACCTGCTGACGTAGGGCGTTCAATGGTGTGGATCCAAAGGTCAGACGGCGCCAGGTGTTGTCATCGAGGGAGAAGGCCCACGTGCCAGGGCTCCCACCTTCCAGCGGTGCGCTGCCTCCGATGAGCACCAACTCTTTGTGGATCGGGTCGTAGCCCATGGCGCCCCACATCATGGCGCGTGTGCCCGTCTCCAGGCTTGCGCTGTTGTCTGTGGGCGTGGGTGTCACCTCGAGGTCGGTCCACGTTTTCGTCTGGGGGTCGTAGGTGAGGGTTCTGTTGTAGATGAAGGCGTAGACCCGTTCGCGGTCGGCCACATAGGTCCATTGGAAATACCCATGCGATGCCACGCCATAGGCGCTGCCAAAGAAGGGCATACGTGTGACGCTCTCAGCGTCGTTCATCGTGAAGCCCGGGAAACCCCATCGTGGGTGGGGCGGCGCTTGTGTGGGCCCGACGGCTGGGGTGAAGGTTGCAGGAGCCCCAGGAGGATAGGCGTTTTCGTAGCTCTTGGTCTCGAGGTCCAGGTGCTCCGTGCTGAAGTGCAGATCTTCAGCCGCCTTCGCCCCAGGGATGCCCCC
>JAFCZD010000378.1 GCA_019314525.1 Deltaproteobacteria bacterium | reverse complement strand
GCGCCCGCGAGTAGTTGATGCGTGTGGTGTGAATATATTGTGCGCCGAGCTTCAACGTGTCGCCGAGGGCGTAGTCGATGCCGGCCACTGCTTCGACCCGGGAGTTGCCCACGGTGAGATCGTCCCCCTTCCAGTCGTCGGTGATCTTCAGCGCCCCCTCGGCTTTGAAGACGAGCGGACCGTAGGCCTTGGCGATGTCGACGCCCACCATGTAGAGCGGATCGTAGTGACGTGTCAGCACGAGGGCGTCTGGGGCAGTGGCTCCCGCCGGATAGCGTGGCATGAAGACCATCGCCGGCATCTTTTCGAACCCCTTGTAGGCCGCGATGGCCCAGTCAAAAGCCCAGCGTGAGACCGTCTGTGAGAGGCGTAGCCCGAACTCACCGTTCTTGGCATGCGCCTCGGGGAGGAGCGCTTCGCCCTCTACCACGGGCAGCCCGCTCATAGACTGCACAGTGAAAGGGCCCAGCCGGTTGGGGCGAAAGATGGGCACCCAGACGGCGTCGAGCACGAGCTCGCCCATGATGCTCCACTGCAGTCGCGCGGCGAGGGGGGCGCGGCGATAGTCTTCGATCTCGCTGGCCATATTGGGGTAGTCCCAGGCGGTGATCACATCGGTGGGGTTGACCCACGAGGTTCGTCCCCAAAAGACGAACTGTTGTCCGAGCTTGAGGTCCACTGGGCCTTTGCTGATCAGGGCGTAGATTTCCACGGGGAAGACGTCCAGGCCCTCGCCTCGACGCAGGCTTTGGTCCGCCGCTAGCAGTCTGCTGTCGAGTTGAAAGTCCACGGCGCCGTAGAAGGAAGCCACATCGCCCACGCTGCCTCGAGCAGCGAGCTGGAGCCGTGCCCCAGCCAGCGCCAGTTCCCAAGGGTCGCCCAGCTGCTGAAAGACGAAGCTCTTGACGTGTCCGCCCAGGGTGACGTCGGCGCGTGAAGGGGCAGGTGCCATCACCAGGACAGATGCTGTCACCAGCGGGACGAAGAAGAGCTTCCCTGGCAGCGCAGAGCGCACGCTAGCGTGTCCAACGCAGCAGGTTGCGCGAGGTGAAGGTGCGGTCTGGGATGCCGATGTTGGTCTTCAACCCAATGAAGGACATCTCGCTCCGGTGACCATTGGTGAGGTCACGCATGAGCATCTGCGTGGCGAAGGGCACGCCCGAGAGATCCTCGATCTTCTTGACCTCGAGCACCTTGAACTTCTTGTCCCATTTGTTGAAAAAATCCGAGGCCACCACCACCCCTCTCTTCTCATCGACCACCCAGACGATCTGGCTGTAGCCTGTGTCTTCGCGCACCTTCTTGCTCACCGCTTTGCCGGTGACGAGCCGGCACTTCACGCCGCCCACCACACGCTCACCGCTCTCACTGTAGTGCCAGTGACGGAGCTTGGGGCGCCCGATATCGTAGTAGGTGAAGTCGCTGGACATGAAGTTTCCACCCGAACCCGAGGTGCTGATGCGCTGAACCCGGCGCAGGGCGGGCAGGAAGAGGCGGCGATCATCATCGCCATCATCGTGCTCGATCAACAAGAAGCCCGTGCCGCGCACATCGGCGGGCTTGATGAAGCGCATCAAGATGCGGCTCTCGTCCTTTTCGTTCTTCTTGGACCACATCTTGATTTCACGGAGCTTGCGAACACCGCGCTTGTTTTGCAGCACGAGACGTATCTTTCCGCGCATATCTCGCCAGGAGGCACGCCTGAAGATACTATCCATCAGCGCCCTGGCGCTCTTGCGCGGAGCCCCAGGGGTAGCCCCTGCCGGTGTAGCCAACGTGACGCAGAAAAGCAGTATCCAGCTGCAGGTTCTCATGAGGAGGGCTCCTTGGCCGCCGCGTGGGTGAAGGCCCGGGGCTTGAGATAGACGAAGAGCACAGGAAGAATCGTCAAGGCGGCGAAGGCGGAGGTGACCATCGTCAGGGCGATGAGGAAACCCATCTGCGCCACGCCTGTGAACTCGCTGAAGACGAGGGCCGAAAACCCCGCTGCCACGGTGAGAGCGTTGAGGGTGATCGCCACGCCGCTTGTGCGCATGGTTGAGGGCACGGCCTCGTCGAAGTCGTCGCCATTGATGCGGGCTTGTTGGAAGCGATGCACGAAGTGGATCGCGTAATCGATACCAACGCCCACGGCAACGGAGCTGGTGGCCATGGTCATCACGTTGAGGGCGATGCCCGAGATGCCCATGACTCCGAAGTTCAAAAAGAGCGAGAAGAAGAGCGGCAGTGTACAGAAGAGCCCAAGTGTGGCCGAGCGGAACATCAACGCTGAAAAGAGGAAGACCAGCAGCAAGGAGGTGGCGATAGACCACGCTTGCCCGCTGATGACCATCTCGTTTACCGCTCGTAGAAGCTCCGCCATGCCCGTGAGCTCAGCCTCCACGCCGTGGAAGTTTTCCTTGATGTAGCGACGGAGCGCCGCGGAGAGCACGTTGAGCTCCGATACGCGGTAGGTGTCGAGCAGTAGGCTGACCTTCGCTGTTGAGTAGTCGTAGGTCACGAGGTTGGCGAAATCCTCGGGCTTGCCGCTCATCTCATAGAGGGTCAGGTATTGAGCGATGAGCTTGCGGCCCTCCACCTTGAAGGTCACCGGGCGCTCCACCTCGACGCCCTCTTGCTCCACGACCTCGACGCCCGTCTCCTGCTCGGTCATTTTGGGGATCCGGTATTGCGTGGGCGCGTCGTCATGCATCACGCGGTGCATTTGCTTGATGAAGCCCGTGAGGGAGCGCACGGAGCGCACATGAGCCTGTGTGGCAGCGTAGCGCTCCAGGCCCTCGATTTGTGCCAGGACCTCAGGCCTTTTAAGCGCACCCGCTTGGCCTCCTTTGGCGACGACGATCAAGCTATTGGTGCCGCCGAAGCGTTGGTTGAGCCAGTCGGTCGCCACCCGCAGGGGGTGCGTGGGGCGAAAGTTTTCAATGCTGCTCATCTCCACCGAGACCCGCGTGGCCCCGTAGATCGCCAGGGCGACCACCCCCAGCACGGTAAGGGCGACCCAGGCGCGTCGTCGCACGAGCAAGCTCGCGTAAAGCTGGGCGAAGCGTTCGAAGTGAAGAAAGCGTGCGCCGCGGCTGCGGGATGTGGCTTGTGGCAACTTCAAGAGCACCAAGACGGCCGGCAGGAAGGTGAGAGAAAAGAACATCGCCACCATCACGCCGAAAGCCGTGAAGAGCCCCAGCATCATGATCGACGCGATGCCCGAGGTGTTGAGCGCCGAAAAGCCGATGGCCGTCGTAAGAGAGGTGAGGACCACGGGGCGGTTGAGATCGCCCATGGTGGCTTGCACCACCGCGTGCCGGTCATGAGCCCCTCGCGCCCGGCTGTAATAGCCTTTGAGCACGTGGATCCCATCAGCGACGCCAATGGCGATGAGCAGGATGGGCATCACCTCCGTGCTGTGGGTGATGGGCACACCAAGGTGTCCCATGAGGCCCAGGGTAGAGACCACCGAGGCGACGACGACGCCCAAGGGTAGCAGCACCCCGCGCCCGCTGCGGAAAGAGACCAGCAGCACCAAGATCACGATGCCCAGGGCCGCCGAGGAGAGCATGCTCATGTCGCGGCCCATGATCACCTTCGCCCAATAGGTGGCCGCGGGGCGCCCCGCGACGTACAACGTCAGGCCCTCGTTGCGGGCGGGGTCTTTCGCCAAGGCGATCAGCTGCTCTGCGGCGTCGGCTTCGCGCATGCCGGCTCGCACGAGCACCAAGAAGCAGACGGCCCCGCCGTCGGCGCTGATGACGCTGCCGCGCAACATGGGCTGGGCGAGGAGGCGCTCTTTGATGCCCTGCGCCTCGGCGTCGCTCTGGGGCAGAGTGGCGGCAGCTTCGCGCACCACCATGCCTTCAGGGGCCGCGCTGATGATGCGCGCGTTGGTCGGGCCGATCACCGAATGCACCTGACGCACGTCCTGCATCCGTTTGGTGAATCGCGCTAAGCGCGCCACCCCATCCTTGGTGAACAGCTCCTTACCCTCGGTGCCCACGATGATCATCTCTTTGGAGGGGAAGAGCTTCTCGATGGCGTCGTAGAGGCGCTTGGCCTCGATGCGCTGGGGCAGATCGTTGGTGACGTCGGTGTCGGCGCGCAGCTGACGTACGCCGGAGCCGAACGCCGCCGTGATGAGCACGGCGACAAAGATGGCGGTCCACGGCCGGTGAACGACGCGCTGAGTGAAGCCTGCAAGCATCCCTTTGCTCCTGTCCCCTCTTCGCGCGTTCCGCGAGGAGCGTCAAGGGCTCCGCTCCTCCGCGGAGAAGCAAGGGATCCCGCCAGCATCAACTGGGTTTGACTGAGCGCCGTTCGGCTCCATTCGCCGCGTGCATCGCCACTGTGTGTATAATCTACCGGTGCGAATCCTCATCCTCTGTGTGCTTGTTCAACTCGCGGCCTGCTCGCGAATGGGCTTCCAATCCGGGGATGCCGGGACGATGGAGCGGGACACACTCTCCACTCACACTGACGGCACGGGCACGGTGGACGCAGAACAGTCCCCAATCGCCCGGGACGATGGCCCCATCATCGTCGCCGAAGACGCGGCCTCGACGGCCATCCCGGTGCTCACCAACGATCTTCTTCCACTGGGGAATAATACCCGCATCATCGCCGTGGGCGCCGCCGACCAGGCTGGCACCATCACCATCGGCAACGACGGGCTTTCCCTGAGCTACACTCCCAAAGAAGGTTTTCATGGGGTGGAGCACTTCACCTACCGGATCCAAGGCAGCGGCTTAGAGGCGGCTGATGCGTCGGTGCGTGTGCACGTGCTGAATCCCTTTACCTGGACGGGGGACGGAAGATCTCCTCAATGGGCCGTGGGCGCCAATTGGTGTGGCGAGGTGGTGCAGGGGAATTGCGCTGGAGGCGCTCCGCCCTCGTCCAGCGATACAGCCATTTTTGACGGCACATGCCTACGCAATTGCAGTGCGCTCATATCCGCGCCGATACAGGTATTGGGAATCGCCATGGCCGCCGACTATGGGGGCTCGTTGACTCAGGGGGCCCCAGCGTCGCTGCAATTGGGTAGCGAGGGCTGGCGTATGGCGGGGGGAGAATTTATCGGTGGCAGCGCCGACATCTCCAGCGCGGGACCGCTTCTCATCGATGGGGGTGAGTTTCAATCAACCCAAGGTCTTCTGACGCTGGGGCGATCCGCGTGCGGGACCATGACCCTTCTTCGTGTTGGCGCTGCCGCGAGTTTTCTTCATGGGTTGGGCACCTTGCGATTGGCTGAAACCCGCCCTTTGACCTCAAGTTGCATGACGTGGGCGTTTATCGACGCTGCACCCGATCTTGAGCTTTTCAACATGGAATTCATCTCCTCGGCCACATCAGGGGGGTGGTATACGAGGCTTGCCACCCCCAACGAGCATCCCATTACTATCCACGGCCGCTTCGTGCACGGGGGCAATCTGTTGAACCTCCACTTACTGCTGCACGGGGATCTCCACGTGGGCTCCAACTCCCTGGGTGGCACGGGATCCGTTGCCCTCGTGGGCACCGGTACACAAGGTTATTCCGGCACGGGTCTCGGCACCAAGCTCATCGTAGATAAGCCCAGCGGAGATGTGCAACCTACGGAGCCAACGCAATCCTTCTGGGTACTGGAGCTGGGCCTAAAACGTTCGACCTTTCATGCGCCGGAGACGCGCTTGACGCTTGGGCAAACCGATTGCGAGCCACGTACCGCCCTTGAGGTGGCACCTGGGGCTACGTTCGTCGCCATCGATACCGGACGCTTCAGTAACGGATCATGCGCACCGACAACAACGATCGATGTGCCCGCTGGCTTCGTTTTCCCCCATCTACGTGTGGACGGAGAGGCCTCCGTGCCGGGATGGCATGGCGCCTTTGCGTCGGCTGGGATCGGCGAGCTTGTTGTCAGCGGCCATTTCTCCCACGGTGCGGGGCGGCTGAATTTGGACGTTTCCGTAGGCGGCGATTATTCCATCGGCTCTAACGCGGACGCGGGCGACGGAGCCATCTCATTGACTGGCGGCGGCTCCCAAGCAATCAACGCTCTCGCCGGCGGCACGGCCAGCGGTGGCACGCTGCGCATCAACAAAGGAGGTGGTGTGGTCACGCAGGGGTCTGCGCTGCAGCTCACTGCCAGCAGCCAAGGGCTCCACCTCGTCAATGGCAC
>JAFCZD010000067.1 GCA_019314525.1 Deltaproteobacteria bacterium | reverse complement strand
GATCTCTTCGGCAACCCTTCAAACCATAGGTCGAAACCCTTAGGTCAATGGCTTTGCGTCCGCGGCTTTCGTCCGCGTTTGCCGTTGTCGGAGACCCACTGCCTCTCTAGAAAGTGTCAACGGCAGCAGGGATGCGCGTCTTGAGGAAAAAAGTGGGCGGGATGCATTTTTTCTTCAGGGGTCAATTAATCCACAGCGGCTCGCAACGGTTGTAATCATCTCCATGGACGCATTCTGCGGCGTAGGGAGGGACACACCCATCGCAGCGCACGGTGCTGCAGTCGTCCAAACAGCCCTCTGGCACATGGCTTCTGCTGGGGGGCCTCAGGCAGGGGTTCAGGAGGAGTAGGGCTTTGGGGTAGGCGTCGCCGCATGAACAACAAGCGCGCATATTCACAGCGATGAGACAATCGTCATCGGTGTCGCACTCCTCAGCAAACTGGCACTGTCCATCCACGGCGATGGCGACTCTTGTTGGGGGAGGGGCGCTCATGCAATCCAACCTCGTGCATTCGGGGTCCCACCTGTCGGTGCATGCCTCGGCGACGGGAAAGGTGGGCGGCCAAAGCTCGAGGCATGGGTCGCTGGCCACCTCGCTGGCCTTCAGCGGCTGGGCCGATGTGCAGCAGTTGTCCGTGCGTATGGCCACCACACAGGTCTCATCCCCAGGCCCCATGTCAGGCTTTGGAGGGGGAAGGTCTGGAGTTAGCGGGCCGGCATCCATGGTTAGGGCGCCTCTGTCGGGCGTTAAGGCGCCATCTTCTGTACCAAGGCTACGACCATCGCAGGCGATCGTCCCCACACAGAGCATCATCAAAGAAAGACAAGCTGTTGAGCGCATGGCTCCTCCTTAAGGTGTGGGGGAGCGAACTAGCACTTGCTATGCCAAGTGTGGACGTGTGTCTTTCTAGGTGGATGTGCGCTTCAGAAGGCCTTGGTCCCTCAGTTTTTTGCTGCTCGAGGCAAGGGGGAAACCTCAGAAATTCAGGCCTGACCAGACCTGCTCGGCGGAAATAATGAACCAGTCAGAACCCGCCCAAGAATCTGTGAGGGCGGGTTTCTGACCAATTAGCCGCCTTAGTTCACAAGCACGACCATGCGCTGGCCACGCACCGCTTGCGGGACCCAGCTGTCGCCACACGCCCAGCCATCCTGGTAGTCGTCGATGCCCTTGACCTGGCCTTTTATGTGGTCGCGTGCATCAGTGAACCCGAACGAAGTCCGGCTCCTTCCATCCATGTTCGGTGCCGTGTCGTGGCCGAAGATTGTTCCCACGTTGTTGGCTACGTATGTGGCGTTCGGAGCATAGGTGCCTGCTTTGGTGTAGTGCACGATGTTGGCGGTGAGGCTCAAGTTGGTGCAGCGCATGACACCATGGGCGCTCTTCAACAAAAGGGGCGTGTAGGGGATGCCTCCAATCCGCTCTTCAGTCGTGGGGACTGCGCTCCCAAAGTCGATGCCAAAATAGGCGAGCTTGTCGCTATAGCCGGTTCCACCGTAGGCCACGGCGATGAGTCGCCGCCAGGAGAGCGCTGCCTGTTGTTCGCCTGGAAGGGTGAAGTCGTTCATCAGGTTCGAGGTATCTCCACAGCCAGCGCTGGCATCGTTGGAGATCAGCGGGTAGCAGTCGGTCGCCAGGGTGGTCTCGTCTTTGGCGATCTCGCCGTTGGCGGCGAGGGCCGTCCAACCGAAACCAGCAGTAGTCATATCGCAAAATACCGCCACGGCGTCGTTTCCGGGCGATCCGTTGGGGTCGATGGTGTAGACACCATCGGCGATGACGCCTCCATCGCGCAGGGCTTGGCAGGTTGGGGCGAGCTTGCAGGTGATGTGCTCGCAGAAGCGAGTCGCGCAATCCGCTTGGGTATCGCATGGGCTGCCATCCTTGCACGTCGCCCCACAGTGGCCACCACAATCGATCGCTGTCTCGTCAGCGTTCTTCACCAGGTCTTCGCAGGTGGATGGTTGGCAGATGTGATCCGTGCAGACCAGGCTCGGGCAGTCCTCGGGTTTGCCACAGCCGCCGTCGGGGTAAGCGCCGTCGGGGTAAGCGCTGTCGCCTAGGTCGTGTATGGTGGCATCCGCGCCGGAGATGGCATCCGCGTCGGACGTCGCATCAGTGTTGGGGGCATCAGTGTCGGGTGCGACGCCATCATGGAAGAGTAAGTGGGGAACATCTAGGATGCTGTAGTCCGGCATGGGGGTGGAGCTGGTCTCAGCGGTGCAGGCCGCTGTGCACAATGACCCCATGAGTAGGAGAACTACAACAGAGCGCAGCATGGTCCTTCCCTTCATTGCCTATTGTCAGCGACGAGAGTCGATGGCGCAACCCACGCGGGTTGCGCGGGTTGCAGGTGGCACCGTGGCTATTGATGCCTCACGAGGCCCAGCACAGCCGCTGGAGCGCCGTCTCAGTGTGCCGTAGGTAGCTCGCCGCAGCGACGAAGGCGCGCGCTAACGTGTCCTTCTCAGCGTCACCGCGCGAAAGGCCCGCTTGGCGCAAGACGCACAACACCTCGCTGGCATGCCTCAGCATACGCGCTTCGAGTTGTCGCGCCTCGGCCTCGATGGTCTGTGAAGCCTCTGGCGGTAGAGTCGCTCGCCCACCCAAAGCCAGTCGCTGGACGCGTCGGCGAAGCGCGGCGAGGGGGTCGACGCCAGCCTCCAGAGCTGGTGAAGTGGTCTCCTTCGCGTGCTTCGCGAGGCCCACAAAGCGGCTCGCTTCCATGCGGTCCAAGCCGAGGTTGCAACGCTGAGTCCATGCCTTTGGCAGGTTCACGTGCGTAACTCCGGACTCTTTGTCTGTGGGGCTGAAGGCCAGCAGAGTGATCTTTCGCGGCGTGGCGGGCAGCAGTCGCCCAATGAACGAGAGCGTTAGCCCGCCAGCTCGCGCCAGCAGTTGCAGATTGTGCTCGTAGTCTAGTGCCTGGTGCGTGTTGGGCGCCACTCCATGTAAGAGCATGCCCTCGGTTGTCTCTAAGAGCAGCGCATTAGCGTCAACCCCGGCGATTGTGGCGTTGACGAAGAGGAGATCACCTCCGGCTGGTCTCTCGAGCAGGGGCAGGTTGAGCTTCTGGTAGGCTCCCTCCAATTGCTGGCTGAGGGGACGCTGCCAGAGTTCATTTAACGGTGCATCTTGCCAGGCTGAGCCTGCGGCGCGCACCGCCTTGACACCCTTGCCTGCGCCAAGCCTGCCATCGGCCGAAGCGGTGGCTCCCTGCATGAAGAGCCCCTCACGACAGAGTTCTTGATGGGCGAGGCTGGTCTCTGCCAGTCGTACGCCCTTCTTGTAGCATCCCGCTGCGCTCTGCATCTCCGCTGGCACTACGTCGACCACCGAGTAGAGCCTTCCTTTGCCGTCTGAGAGGTAGGTAGCGACGCCAGCGTAACCCGCGGTTGCGATGATGGGTTCGCAGAAGAGCCCATATAAGCGGAGGTTTCCGATGGGGCTGTAGGTGCGCCGGGCTGTGCCTAGCAGTGAGGGGGCGACGTTTTTCTGCTCTTGAGGCGCGTGGGCGATGGTTCCGCTTACGAGGAGTGTTTCCAACAGAGCGTTGGTGTAGGCGCTCAGCGTAAACTCGCTGCCGCGCTCTCGCAGAGAACGCACACCGGAGATGGCTCGTGCGCCTGCGCTGGCCAGGCGATGGAGCCCCGCCGCGCGGGCGCCGTGGAGAGCTCGTGCTAGCTCGGCTTGGGCCATGGCCCCGCTGGCGGTGGCGCCGAGTTCCAGCAGCGTCGTGGCTGTGTGCCATGTCTTTTTGGCTGCCTGCCGTTGACCTTCCTCCAATAAGCTCGTGGGATCGGGGGCCTGGGCTTCATCCTCAGGCTCAGACGCTAGGGCGTCGGCGAGTTCGAGGCGCGTAACCACTGCGAGCACGTGCAGGCAGCGAGGGCCGAGGAGGCAAGTGCATCGCACATGCTCGGCGTCTGTGAGTGTTTCGGCTCCGAGGGTGACCGTCTCACCGCTCTCGGTCTCTATGGAGGTCTCGCCCTCAGAAGCGTTCCAGCCCCAGTCCTCGGCTAGGTTGGGGGCTCTGTCTAGCTTGCGCACCAGGCGCCCTGGTGCGGCGTCTGTGATGTTGGCGAGCAGCGCGGGGCTGATGGTAGGGCGCTTCATCGGCCTCCTCCCTGAATCTTCTCTGCGACCCAGCGAGCCAGCTCAAGGGGAGTGAGCGCAGCCACGGGCATTCCGGCAGCTACCAACTGCTCGGCCACTCCCTGGTTGTAGCGGGCTTTGCCCGTATCATCGAGGGCGGCGAGCCCCAGGGCGTGCACGCCGCTCTGCACCAATTCGCGCACCTCGTCTAGCATCGCGCCGATCGGCCAGCCCTCCTCGAAATCGGAGACCAGCAGGAGAAGGGTGCGGTTTGGGACTGTGACCAGCTGTCTGCCGTAGCGTAGGGCCTTGGCGATGTGTGTGCCGCCGCCAACCTCGACTTCGAGTAAGAGCGCCAGCGGATCGGAGGCGTGCTCAGAGAGGTCGATGACCTCCGTGCTGAAGGTGACGAAATTGACCTTGGTCGCTGGTAAGCCGGCCAGGATCGCCGACATCATGGCGCTGTAGATCAGAGAGGGCTCCATGGAGCCGGAGACGTCCACGAGGAGCACGATGCGCCAATCGAAGGAGCGCCGCCCGCGGGTCTTGAAGATCAGCCGCTCAGGGACGAGCCAGGGTTGGCCCTCATCGTCGAATTGAGCTCCGCGCAGGTTGGCGTTGATGGTGCGTCGCAGGTCCAACGGGCCATGGGGCCGGCGGGTTGGACGTGGGGTGCTCAGGCCAACCATGGCGGGTTGCACCCGGGTGGCCAGCTCTCGCACGAGCTCTTCGATGACACGCTGAACGATTCGTCGGAGGCGGGGTAAATATCCCTCGGGGAGGCCGCCTTTGAGCGAGAGCACCTGCTGCAAGAGGTCCACCGAGGGCAGGACCGCTTCAGGGTCGAGGGATAAGAGGGCGTCCGTGCGGCCAGCCTCCACAGCGCGCCCGAGCACCTCTTCACACACACGCTCACCAAAGAGGTCTGCCAGCTCATCAGCCCAGTCTCGGGCAGTGGGGTAGGTGGCCTCCTGCCCTGCTCCCCCACCGATGTTGCCCACGGAACCTTCCCCCGAGCCCGCGCCATAAAGCTCGTCCAAGGCGCGAGCCATGCGCTGGTTCTTTCCGCTGAGCTTGCGCTTCTGTTGCCCGAGGATGAGGCGCCAGCGGTCGGCTGGCGTGATGACGTGTTTATTGTCGTTGGTGGTGTTGGTGGTGTTGGGCTTCACCGCAGTGAGGTTTTCGCCAGGCGAGGCGAGATGTGCCGCTGTGCAGGCGCTTGCTGCGAAGGCCGGGATCGCCGCCTGGCCCTCAACGTCTGCGTGGCTCCAACGTGCGAGCACGATTGGGTCCTCAATGAGTGCTTCAGTGCCACGCGGGTCCAAGGTTTGGATCCGGTCCGCGATTTCGGCCAGCAGGCGCGATCTCGCCGCAGGGGAGAGTTCCTCGAAGCCGTGCCGCAGCGCGGAAAGGAGCAGTAAGAAGCGCGTGTCGTCGATGTGCTCGATACGGTGCGTGAGCGGGTTCAAGAGCAGCGGGTTGGACTCCAGCAGCGGCGCCGCGAGGGTTAGAAAGCCGCGGAGGCGCAGCGCGAGGTCGCGTTTCCTGGGTCCGTTTTGTGGGCTGTCGAGCCAGGAGGTGAGCGTCACACCCGTCTCTCCTGGCTTCACGAGCCCCATGCTCAAGAGCACAGCCGCCGCTGCGCCTTGCATCATCGGCGCTCCCTCCTGGCTCACCCGGCGCAGTATCCAGCGAAAACGCCCGCTCTCCTCTCTGTCGAGGGTCAAGCGACCGAGCTCCAAGAGCGCGTGCGCGTCGGCCACGGAATCCGAGCCTATCAGCCCCTCACACGCGCGGACACCAGCGGCCAGAAGTTCATGCAGCAGCTGGGCGAGGTCGCCTTCAAAGGCGACGACAGCGCCAAGGTTTGCGCTCTCCATTTCTTCGCGCGGGCAGCCGGGGATGTGGCCATGGTCGATCGCTTGTACCAAGGCATGCGCACCCACGAGCTCGGCGAGAGACGCCTGCTCCACGAGGGCGCCGCCGAGCTCGTCCAGTTCACGGCGAAGGAGGAGAGGGAGCCCACACTCTGCCATGGCTCGCAGCAGCTGGAGACGAGCAGCCGGCAGAAGTTGACCTTCCTCCTGAGCGCGCCTTTTTTGCATTGCAAGGGCGCCACCTGCTGCTTGCGCGAGGGTTACGCCACGCACCGAGCCAAGGGCGATGGACGCTTCTGTGGAGACCGTCCATTGCACGCTCCAGACGGTGGTGAGAGACTCTGCGCGGAGCCCTTCCTCCAAGTTGGCGTAGGGGACACCGCATGCGTCCAAGCGAGAGAGGGCTACCTGCCGGCGGCGGTCGAGTTCGGAGCGCAGGGGGTCGAGGCGCATGCGCTTGGGCTCGTCTTGATGCTCGGTGGGTAGTCGCAGCGCGGTGAGGAGCTGTTGGACGTGGGGCAGGAGCCCAGAGCGGGGGGCGTCGTCAGCGACGCGGCCGCGCTTGCGACCCACCATGACGTGGTCGAGCACGCGCGCGACGGCGCGACCACGACCGTAAACCTCGCCATGGGCGAGGGTTGACATGAGCGCCTCCAGGAGCTCCTGTCGACTGGGCGCGGGCAAACCCCTCAATCGCGCCAGGTCCAGCGCTACTCGCACCGCCTCTTTGGCGTCGGGCAAGCCCGCGACATGACCTCCCGCGCGCAGTTGCCGGCAAACCTCGACGACCACATCAGCGCCAAGGGCCTCTAGCTGGCCAGCGTTGGGCAGCGCCTCGAACCAGCGCTGTTGCCACGCGGGGTCACGGATACCCGCCGGGTAGCCGGAGCGGGAGTCCAGCAGCTCAAAGGCGTAGGGCACCAGGGCCGTTTGAAGCTCGTCCTTCTCGGTTTTGTGGTCCAGAGGGAGTTGCGAAAAGAGTAGGGGCTTGGGCAGCAGGGCGGACGCGTGGAAGGAGCCAATGACGGCTGCCACGCGTCTTCCAGCCTTTACATGCGACATGACTTCTTGGCGCATGAACGCCTCCCGTAAGAGGTCTTCATGTGAGATGCCCTGCCCATAAAGCTCGGCGACTCGCATGCCCCAGCCCGCCAGGAGCGCAGCGCGGCGCACGCTCTCCGCGCTCGACCCTGCAGCGCGTGCCTCCACCAGGCGATCCCAGAGGTCTTCGCTGTCCTCTGCGCCTGCGTGTCTGCAGAGAGTGCGCACGAGTTGACTTGCCTGCTCGTCCTCGAGTTGCCAAGGAGGCGCGTTCGGAGGACGGCGGGCTGCTAATGGGAGGTCGATGCCAAAGGCTTCCACGTGAGCACTTCGGGCCCAACGCAGCGCGCTCAGTTCAGGAGAGAAATCTGCAAAGGGGTAGAAGAAGAGGTCTTCGTGTCCAGCACGGCCACCGGCCATGGCCACGGGGGCCTCTGTCTTTTCGTGTGCTACCCAAGGGATCCAAGGCGTCAGCTCAACAGGAAGCTCGATCAAGAGCACATCAGGTGAAAAGCTCTGGAGGAGCTCAGGCAACGCCCAGGCGCAGGCTGGGGAGTGGTGGCGCACGCCGATGATCAGCGGTGTCTCGCAGGTGGCGAGGAGGTCGCCTGCCTTTTGCGGGTCCAGCATGGTCACCTTCTGCCTGCCTATGCGCTGGGTTGAGTTTCCTCAAGGGTCTGCCGCAGCTCGAGGAGTTGCTTCCAAAGCCGGGCGCCATCTTCTGCGCGGCGGCTGATCGCACCATCCCAATAGGCCAAGAGCCGCCCTCGGTCTTTCGGTTCGTCTTTGAGTACGACGCCTAGGAGATAGCCGGGGAGCGTGGCCAGCACATCTCGGTCATCGGGCAGATAGGCTTGCTGCAAGCCCATGGAGGTCGCCACGCTCACAGCTTCAGCGGTAGACATCACGGTGCCTGGGCGCTCCACCGCCCAGCCTTCCACGCTGCGACCTGAGCGCAGGTCCCGGAAAGCCATCACGAGTGCTTCAAGGACGGCGTCGTCTACCTCAAGGTCGCTGCCGACGCGCTGCAGGGCCGCGGTGGCTTGTTGTTTCACCAACGCCGTCTCCATGGCGATGTTGGCGATGGGCTCCACGGTTTCGAAGTTGAAGCGCCGCTTGAGAGCGGCCGACATCTCGGAGACGCCCCGGTCGCGTAGGTTGGCGCTGGCGATCATATTAAAGCCCGGTCTGGCAAATACGGTGGATCCTGCGTTGGACTCTAGATTTTGGTCTGGGTCGCCGTCGACGAGCTCGGGGATAGCGAGGCGGCGATCGGAGAGGATCGAGACCAGCGCGTCTTGGACCTCGGGGAGGCAACGAGTGACCTCTTCGATACGGGCGATGGAGCCCTGTTGCATGGCTCGCAGCACAGGGGAGGGCACGAGGGCCTCTGGGCAGGGCCCCCGGGCGATGAGCAACGCGTAGTTCCAGCCGTAGCGCAGGTGCTCTTCTGTGGTGCCAGCTGTGCCCTGAACCGTCAGCGTGCTAGTGCCACAGATAGCCGCAGCGAGCAGCTCAGAGATCATCGACTTTGCTGTGCCTGGCTCACCCACCAAGAGTAGCCCGCGCTCTCCGGCCAGGGTGACCACGCAGCGCTCCACCAAGGCTTGGTCTCCCACGAACTTCTGGGAGATCACCATCTGTTTCTTGGGCAGCGCGAGCTTGGCAGGCGCCCGCAGGGCTTCGCCATCGGAACCTATGATGAAGGTCACAACAGCCCGCGCGGAGAGGCGCCAGCCAGGGGGGCGGGGACCATCATCCACAGCCGCGAGGAAGGCCAACTCCTCTGCGTGGCGCTCCTCGGCCAGCGGGACCTGTCGCTCGGTCGCGCCGGTGTCGTCTTGTGCCGTTGGTGCGGCTTTCGTCGTCTTGCGCTTGGGCGTGGCCTTCTTGGTTGCCTTCTTTTTAGCGGTCATGCGCAGATTATGCACACAGCTGCGCCGCTTAGGGTAGGGGGCTTTGAGGTAGGGGGCTTTGAGTCAGGGAGAGGCAGGGCGGGAGAAGAAGAGTTAACGGCAAGCGCGCTGAGTGTCATAGATGGCGGCGTCAGCATTGGCATACTGGATATTGCCGTAGGCGATGTACTTCGTGGTCGTCGGCAGGGAGAAGGCGTCATCCATGCTGTAATTGGCGCCACCACGGCTCTGCCAGAGGCGAACTACCTCGCCGGCGGGGCGGCGAATGTCCATGAAGAAGGCCATGGCTTCGACGTCGTAGGCGAAGCCGTCACCTCGATAACTCGAGCGGAGGGTGGTCAGGCCTGTTTGCCAGACATCCGAGGAGATTTGGCGCCCGTAGGTGAGCTGCTCAGCCACCTCGCCAGTGTTTTTTTCGCGAGCACGCGTGAATGGCCTTGAGGGTTGCTTCTACCCAACGATTGGGGATGCCATAGTGGCCCACAAATCCGTGGCCAATGCCGTCGAGGTAGAACTCGCAGTGACCTGCGGCGTATTGGGCGTCAACGTCGTAGCCGATGCAGTGGTCTGTCGCTTTGTAGGGCACATCGCTGTTCTGTTTGGTCCAGGCTTGGATGTTCTGGCAGCGGGCGTCGTCCAGGGCAGGCCAGACATCGTAGCGGTAGTTATTGCCAAGGTTGGAGTCCCAGGCGACGCAGCTGCTGCCGGCGCCGCTGAAGTTCTTGAACCAGATTTCAACGGAGGTGGCGTCCTCGGGGACCTTCACTGCAAGCGATGTTGCATGGGCGACGTTTGTGGGCACTCCTTGGTGGTTTTCAAAGGCGCGCACGCTGCCCTCGATGACTTCTCCGCCAGGAGAAAAGCGCACATAGGCGCGGGTATCCCAGGCGGGGTAGCCGTTGTGGGTTCCACGGCATTGAGGCAAGCGGTTTAGATCGTAATTCATCGTGAGGTAGCCGCCTTGGCGCAAGTCGCCCTGGCGGTATTCGTCCCAATTCGGAAGGAAGATCAGCTGCCCATTGACGGGCTTGCAGGTGGCGCTGTCTTGAAGGCTGAAGCCTTTGTCGCCAGGGAGCATGTAGGTGTCCAAGGCGCCGGGTATCCGGTTGTGGTCGAAGATGCGCGATCCGTCGGTGAACTGCAGAAAGGGGATCAGCTCAATGTTGGTGTTCTTGACGGTGTCATCGCTGCTGTCGGGGCCGAGGAGGTGCTCATGAATTCTCACTTCGTAGCGGTGGAAGCTAGGGTTGAGGTTGGAGGTGCGTGAGGCCTGGACTTGCCACCAAGCGTCGTCGTCGCTGCGGCGGTAGAGCACCTGCACAGTGGCGTCTTTTACAGAGTCTGCGACCTCTATCGTGCCGTGCCAGACCCAGTTGCAGCCTGTGTCGTCGCACTCTGTCTTGTAGGCGTTGTCGCCAAATTCGCGGTTCATGAAGCGCATCACCACTTGGCAGCTTTGGTCAGCGCTGTCGCCGCCATCGGCCTTGGCTGTAGTGGTGGGCGCAGCAGCTTGTTGGGCCCTACTGACATCGGCTTGCTCTGACGAACACGCCAGCGCGAAGAACGCCAGAGAGGCAAGGGAGGTGGTCATAAGTGAGCGATGGATATGCATGAAATCTTCTCCTCACGGCGAATACCTAGCAAGCGGTAGGCCATTTCTCAACATGCTGAGATCGTGGGATTCTTATTTGGTGGAGGTAGGGAAGAGTAACACCTTCTTGTATCCCGCGTTGCCCTTGGCAACGCGTCGCTCTAGCGGCAAGCGCGCCGAGTATCGAAGATCGCAGCGTCAGGGTGGGCGTATTGGATGTTGCCGTAGGGGATTGACGTCGTGCTCGTCGGCAGTGAGAAGGCATCCCCCATCGAATAGTTCACGCCATGTCGACTCTGCCAGAGACGGATGACCTCACCCGTAGGACGCCGGACATCAATGAAGAAGGCCAGAGCCTCGATGTCGTAGAGGAGCGTCCGCAGGCCCGTCTGCCAGCTATCCCCGGAGACCAGGCGTGCAAAGGTGAAGCGCTCGTGGATTTCGTGGGTGTCTTTGTGGCGAGCACGCGAGAACATGCCAACCCCCAAAATCGGGCCCAGCTGAGTTTTTACCTCGAGGCTCGCCTCTAGCCAGCGGTTGGGGATGCCGTAGTGCCCCATATAGCCGTGGCCGATGTTGGCAAGGTAGAACTCACAGTGGTTGGCATCGTATTGGGCGTCGATGTCGTAGTTAACGCAGTGAGATTCTGGGTGGTAGCCAATATCGCTGTTGTCTTTCACCCAGCGTTGCGTGTTGTGGCAACGCGGAGTGTCGCTGTCGAGTTGAATGTCGTAGCGGTAGTTGGCGCCAAAGTCCGAGTCCCAGGCGACACAGTCGCTGCCTGCGCCGGAGGAGTTTTTGAACCAGATCTCCGCTGACGTGGCGTTCCTTGGGATCTCAACCACGAGGGGCACCTCATCGGCGACGGTGGTGGGCACTCCTTGGTTGTTCTGAAAGGCCAACACGCTGCCCTCGATGACCTCTCCGCCGGGAGAAAAACGCACGTAGGCCTGGGTATCCCAGGCGGGGGATCCGTTGTGGGTTCCCCGGCATTGAGGCAGTCGTTGGATCTCATAGCTCACGACGAGGTAGCCACCCTGGCGCAATTCTCCCATGAGGGAGTTGTTCCAAGTCGAGGGGAAGTGGATGCGGCCCGTGACGGGGTTACAGATCGTATCGGATTGAATGAAGGTTGGCGTGTCGTTGAGCACATAGGTGCCCAAGGGGTCGGACAGGTAGTTGTGGTCGAAGACGCGTGCCCCGTCGCTTAGCTTCAAGAAGGGGATGAACTCAATCCCGGAACCACCTCCACGGGGCGTGTGGAAGGTCACCTCATGCTGGCGATAGTTGAGGGTGCCGATCATTCTGGGGGGCGAAGGCGCGGCTTCTATCTCCGACCACTGCGCATCATCAGGTCTGCGGTAGAGCAGGTGCACGGTGGCATCCTCGAGAGAGTCCGCGACATCGATGGTGGCGTTCCAGCCCTTTCCCTCCCAGTCACCTCCCCGGCTGCGCGCGTCACGGAGCACCACCTGGCAGCTCTTGTCCGCCCAGTCGCCACCGGCCTCGCTGGTGGCGGGGCTTGCGAGCTGTTGTGCCTTGGTAAGATCTCCCTGGCCGGATGAGCACGCGAGCGCGATGAAGGCCAGCGCACTGAAAGCCAAGGATAGGGGTATGAGTGAGCGGTGAATGGTCATGACGTGTTTCCCTCCCATGGATGGCTGGAGATGATGGCTAGCGGCAGGCGCGTTGAGCGTCGAAGATCGCAGCGTCAGGGTGGGCGTATTGGATGTTGCCGTAGGGAATGGACTTCATGCTCGTCGGCAGTGAGAAGGCGTCGCTCATGGAGTAGTTTGCGCCATGTCGGCTCTGCCAGAGGCGGGCGAGCTCGCCATTGGGACGCCGGACATCAACAAAGAAGGCCAAGGTTTCGATGTCGTAGGCGAAGCCCTCCTGTCTCATGACGTTCGAGCGGAGCGTGATCAAACCTGTCTGCCAGGTATCTGACGAGACCTGGCGGGCAAAGGTGACGCGTGGGTCGATCTCACCGGTTTCTTGGTTTCGTGCGCGGGAGAACATGCCAACGGCCCTAACATCACCGTGCTGCGGGCCTACTTTGAGGTACGCCTCCAGCCAGCGGTTGGGGATGCCGTAGTGCGCCATATAGCCGTGGCCAATGCCATCAACATAGAGCTCGCAATGGTCAGCGTTGTATTGCGGGCCCACGTGGTGTTCAACGCAATGGGGGGTGGTCGCATAGGGCATGTCGCTGTTTTGTTTCGTCCAGAGCTGTTTGCAGCGTGGGTCGTCTGCCGCAGGTTGAATCTCATAATGGTAGTTGGCGTTGAAGTTTGAATCCCAGGCGACACAGCTGCTGCCCGCTCCTGTGGAGTTTTTGAACCAGAGCTCAACCGAGGTGGCGCCCGCAGGAATCTCCACGACGAGGGGTACCTTGTAGGCAACGTTGGTGGGCACACCCTGGTCGTTCTGAAAGGCGAGTACGCTGCCTTCGACGATCGTTCCGCTAGGAGAGAAGCGTAGGGTGGCGCGGGTATCCCAGGCGGGAAAGCCATTGTGGGTGCCCCTGCATTCGGGGAGCCGTTGGAGGTCGTAGCTCACCTCAAGGCGACCACCCTGGCGCAGCTCACCTGAAAGGTGTTCGTCCCAGGTCGAGGTGAAGTGGATTTGAGCAAGGGCTGGTGTGACAGTCGCCTGCTTTGTGTTGTCGAGGTTGAGGTCGGGCTGCTCGCCGGAGCAGGCAAGGGCCATAAGGGCCAGAGCGATGATGGCAAAGGAAAGTGCGACCAGTGAACGGTGAATGTGCATGAAGTCTCCTTGCGAGGAGCGCTAAGCAAGGCGTGGGCCAGATCGTAACCTGTGGAAAATATGCGTGTCGTGTGCGCCTTGGGTAGGTGAAGGTATGACCTTTGTCCACCTAGCGTTGCGCTCGGCAACGTTGGGTTGCGCTCGGCAACTGAGGGGCATGGAGGTTCTTGGTCACGGATCTTTACCCTTTGTTGATTTAGACGTCTGCGCGTGGTACGAGCGCCGCTGGGGGGGGCGATGGTTGGCGACGATGCACAAGACGGGCACCTCATCTTCAGTGTCTTCAACTGGGGAGATCGAGCAGCAACTTAGCGTTCGCAATCGCATCCTCGAATCTATTCTCGACCTTGGACGCGCGGTTTCGGCGGAGCTGCAGATGGAGCCTTTGTGTGAGCTCATCGTGGCGCGTCTTGCAGAGGCGTTTGATGCTGAGGCTGTCTCGCTTTTCTTCCTCGACGAGGCAACCAAGGAACTGAACCTCAACCACGCCTTCCTGACGCAGGACCCGCATTCGGACGAGAGAGCTCAAAGGCGAGCGGCTCAAGCCGCGTTGCTTTCCGAGCGAGTCGTTTGCGACACTGAAGGTCACTCTCAGCCAAGCGATGTCGCTTCTGACCGCTTTTCATTGGTGGCAGTGCCGTTGAAGGCTGATGCCCGTGATTCGCGGCGCGATGAAGACAACGCAACAGCGGCAGTGCCCCTCAAGGCTGAGAACAAAATAAAGGGCGTCATCACGATGACGTGGCCCACGGCGGACCATCGTCCTACACCAGACGACTTGGGCCTCCTTGATGTGCTCGCGGGGCAGATTGCGCCGGCTATTGATAATGCGTGGCTTTACGGCGAACTCAAAGCACTCAACGCTGGGTTAGAGACGAAAGTCGAGGAGCGGACCAAGGAGCTGGTGGGGTCCAATACACAGTTGCGCAGCACGATCGAGGAGTTGAAGCAGGCGCAGGCCCAACTGGTACAAAGCGAGAAGATGGCGAGTCTGGGCCAGCTCACAGCGGGTGTGGCACATGAAATCAACAACCCCCTCGCGTTTGCCATTAGCAATAGCGCAATCGCGCGCGAGCGGCTTACGCGATTGCGCATGCTTTGGCGTTTGCTCGCTGCCACAGCGGATAGCCTGTCAGCCGGCGGTCCCGAGGCGAAAAGCCGAGCGGCGCTGAGCTTCATCGAGAGCTTGCGAAGCGACCGTGCCTATGGGGATGACGTTCGTGCTTTTGAGGCCGATTTGGTCGGACTTCCGGTGTCAGAACAGGCGGCCTTGGCGCTTGAGTTTCTGAGCTATGTGCGGGCACGCGAAGAGCAGTCGACGAACCTTGAGGCCCTTACCGATGGTATTGGTGCGCTGCTGGACCGGAGCCGGGAAGGTCTCGAGCGCGTCAAAGAAATAGTGCTCGATCTTCGGAGCTTTTCACGTCTTGATGAGGCTCAGTTTCTCGACGCGGATATAGACGCGGGCGTCGCGAGCACCCTTTCGATCGTCCAGCATCTCGCCAAAGAGCGTGGTGTGGCGTTGGAGCAGGAACGGGGACTCTCGCACCCCTACGCGTGTTTTTCTGCCAAGCTCAACCAAGTCGTGCTGAATCTTGTGACCAACGCGCTGCAGGCAACCGAGGCCGGAGGCAGTGTGACGGTTCGCACCTGGGATGACGAGCATGGCGTGTTCATTGAAGTCAAAGACAGCGGCGCAGGTATTTCAACCGAGCATCTCACACGTATCTTCGACCCATTTTTTACCACGAAGCCCGTAGGTGAGGGCACAGGGTTGGGGCTGAGCATCAGCTACAAGATCGTGGAAGAGCACCGGGGGACCCTTCGCGTGTCGAGCCGGGCTGGGGAGGGGGCACGTTTTACGATTTGTCTCCCGCCCCGCAGCGAGTGAAGGAGTTGATGATGGAGTCAAAGGATCGTGACCTCGAGCGACGCGTGGTGCCCTTTCGGGCTAAGGTCGTCGAGCCTATTCGCCTTCTGCCACGCGTTGAGCGACAAGAGGCGATGGTTGCCGCTGGCCTCAATATGTTCAACCTCAAGGCTGAGGATGTGTACATTGACCTGTTGACCGACAGCGGGACGGGGGCGATGAGTACCCGGCAGATGTCCGCGATGATGTCGGGGGACGAGTCGTACGCGGGTTCTCGCAGCTACCGGCACATGGCCGAGACCTTCCAAGAGCTGACGGGGTTGCCCTACCTGATTCCGTCGCACCAGGGGCGCGGGGCTGAGCGAGTGCTCAACTCGGTGCTCATCACACGCGACGCGGTGGTGCCCGGCAACTCGCATTTCGATACCACCAAGGCCCACATTGAGGTCGCTGGCGGGCGGTGCGTCGATTGCACCATCGACGCGGGTATGGATACGCAGGCTGAGCATCCCTTCAAGGGCAACGTGGATCTCGCCAAGCTCGAGGAATGCTTTGAGTGTTATGGCGCCAAGCAGATGGCGTATGTGTTGATCACGGTGACCTGCAACTCGGGCGGTGGCCAGCCCGTGTCCATGGAGAACATCCGCACCGTGAGCCAGTTCGCCAAGGATCGCGGCGTGACCGTCTTCTTCGATGCTGCGCGTTTTGCCGAGAACGCCTACTTCATCAAGCAGCGCGAAGAGGGCTACGCCGACAAGTCCGTTCGTGAGATCGTGTGGGAGATGTTCTCCCACGTCGATGGCTGCACCATGAGCTCCAAGAAGGACGCTATCGTGCCCATGGGGGGGTTGATCGCGATGCGGGATGAGGGCCTCTACGAAGCCTTGAAGACGCCAACGATCCTCTACGAAGGGTTTTACACCTATGGGGGCATGAGCGGCATGGTGATGGAAGCGCTCGCCCAAGGCTTGCGGGATGTCGTCGAGGAGGACTACCTGTGTCATCGCATTGGCCAGGCTGCGCTTTTGGGGCAGTGGCTCGAGGAAGCCGATGTCCCCGTGGTGAAGCCCGTGGGCGGGCACGCGGTCTTCATCGATGGTCGGATGTTCTATCCAGAAGTGCCAGAGGATGAGTTCCCGGCACAGTTGGTCTGCGTCGAGCTCTATCGCGAAGGCGGCGTGCGGCCAGTGGAGGTAGGAGCGAACCTCATTGGGCGCGATCCTGACACCGGAGAGAATATTCGTCCAACGCTGGACTTATGCCGTCTCGCTATTCCACGACGCGTTTATGCCGGTGAACATTTTGAGTACGTCGTTGATGTTGCTCGTGCCGTTCGTCAAGAACAGAAGGCCCGTCGCCGTGGGTTGACCTTTGCCAAAGAGGCTGACGGTATTCGTCATTTCTCGTCCACGTTCCGTTTTCTGTAAGGTGTTTTCTGTAAGGCGTTTTTTGTGAAGTAGGGGAGGAAGCTCATGAGCACAGGTTGGAACGCATATCGTACCAAAGGAACCATTCCGCAAGCCGACAAGATTCGAAAGCTAGGCCTGCTCATCGTTGATGACGAGCAGGGGATTGTTGAATCGCTGCGGGAGGTATTTGGAGGCACCTTCGAGATACAACACTCGACGTCGGCCACTGAGGCGCTCGAGTTGTTCAAAGAACATACACCAAAGCTTGTCATTTCAGATCAGCGGATGCCTGGAATGACGGGCCTTGAGCTTTTGCGCAGGGTGAAGGAGATTCAGCCGTCCACTATCAGCATCCTCGTCACGGGGTACAGCGATATCAACATCGTTGTAGAGGCGCTGAATGAAGGCCTGCTCTGGAAGTATGTGGCCAAGCCTTGGGACCACGACAAGCTCCGAGAGCTTGTGCTGCAAGGCGCCAGAAAATACATCAAGGATGCTGGGCTGGACGAGAAGGCCTACGGCATGCAGGGGTTTTTCGGCGCCTGACCGCGTGCGAAGCCCTGGCCGTTGCGGAGAAGAGTGAATCCTCTAGCTTCTCCTTGATTCCCCCACCTCGACACGCTCCAATACCGCCCATGTCTGTCCTAGCCCAGATCGCTGATCGCCTGCACTTCTCCTTCATTTGTGCATCCGCCGCCCGTCGGGTGCAGCGCCGCGTCGCCGCGTCACGCCCAGAAGGCAGCGCCCCACTTGCCGGGGCACCCCTACAACTCCACGGCAAGGTGGCCGACGCAGAGTGGGTGGAGGCGCCACTGACGGGAGCACGGGTGGTGGGCTATCGCGTCTTGGTGGAGACCATTGGCCATTACTGGATGAATCGCCGGGTGTTGGTGGACCACTGTGTGGTGGGGGATTTCACGTTAGAAGGGGCGGGTGGTGCTCACCGGGTGAGAGGTGAGCATGGCCGCTTGATCGTCGCTGATCCCTGCTCGCAGGGCAGGCGCGCAGGCGGCAGCGCCGAAGAGCCCAAGGGC
This sequence comes from Deltaproteobacteria bacterium, assembly GCA_019314525.1. Taxonomy (GTDB): domain Bacteria; phylum Myxococcota_A; class Polyangia; genus JAFCZD01. The sequence goes on along the minus strand of JAFCZD010000067.1, from coordinate 7,883 downwards.
TTTCCCGATGCGGTGTCCGCTGTGCTCGCGAATCGTGTTCAGGTTCGCCTCGAAGCGCAAGACCCACGTCACTACCGTTGGCACGAATACCACCTGCACGAGGGTGATGAAGTCTTCGTCGACGGTGCGTGGGAGCACAAAGGTGAGGGCAATGCACCGCTGAATATTGCGGGTGCTAGGGCGCGGCCGCTTCTGGTGAGCAACATTCCACGCGAGGTCTTATTGCGGGACCTCAGCGCTCCTAATGAGGCTCTGATGCGTGTCCTGCCGCGTATGCACTCCCTGGTTGACCGCGATCTGTAGTCGCAAGGGTCACACACAGGAGGTGGCAGTCATACTTGCCAGGGGTGGGGCCCTGGGGCTCCATTTCACGCGTTTTGTTTTCGCTAACCCAGTGAGAACAAGACACATGGCGATTGGCACGTTTGTTGCTGTTTTGTAGGTTATGCGCCTGCTATTTGCGTCCCTTTCAGTTGTTCTGATGGCTTGTGGCCCCGAGATTTCCGAGGCGCCCTCACCCATGCCCTCTTCACCCTCGACACCCTCTTCACCCTCTTCACCCTCGACACCCTCCTCACCAATAACACCCGTCCACGTCACAGAGATCGTGGGCATGGAGCTTGTACCCATCAGTGTCCATCTGCCTGGGGCGCCTCTTCCAGATGCGCTCCCCTCTGGTGCGATCTTCGACTCCATGACCCAAACGTTGCGGTGGATCCCCGCGCGTGGTCAGGTTGGAGAGGTCAGCGTCACTTTCCAGATCGCCGGCCAACCGCATATCATCTCTTTTCGCATCGAGCCCATCGCTGACGCTGTCTTGAAAGAAGGGCCTCTCGACCTCTATGACGACGGGGACCTCGGGATGATCTTCATTCACGGGCGTGTTGACGCCGATTTGTGCGCGAATCGAACAGCACTTTGGGACTACTGGGATGGCGGCGTCGATGGGGTGGATCCTGTGGGTGGGGATCGCACGCTCGCTTGCTACGACGGACGCGCACGCGTTGACGTGGTCGCCGTGCAGGTGGCACAGCAGATCGTGGCTGCTCGGTGTGGGCATTTTAACCGCTGTGTGGCCGTGACACATAGCATGGGCGGGCTGATCCTTGAGTATATCCTGACGCACGCACGCCCCGCGCCTGCAGGTGAGGACGACCCAAGCCTCTTCGCCCATCATGCGCTTTTCACCGAAGCCAAGGCCCGGCTGCTCTTTTCCATCGCCATCGCGTCAGCAGCAGGGGGCTCGAAAGTCGCGGCCATGGTTGTTGAACCGAGCAACTTCCCCGATGCTACGAGGGTTGTGGGTGAGATCGCCTCGATCTTTGGCGCAGTCACTGGGGCCACGACGAGCTTGGTGCCAGAACGCGCCGCACAGCTGGCGCCTCTCGATGTTGACCCTGGGCTGCCAATCTTCATGGTGGCAGGGTTTTCCGATGAGATCATAATCACCGACTCGAGCTTGGTTGGCAACTGGTGGGAGATGCTCACCAGCGATGATGGTGAGGACTATTTCAACGGGGACACGGGCTACGCCTCCCTCGACATGTTGGCGGCCTTCTCGTCACGCAGCGACGGCATCGTCGCTTTTCGCAGCGCATGCGGCATCGCCAGCGCGTCCATCAATGATGGGCCTGGACGGAGGGCTTCTTTGGAGGAGCAGGCTGCCTATTGCATGGAGGCACCCAAAAAGCCCCAGCACTACGTTTGGCTGGCGGCGAATCAGAACCACTCGCATATCGCAACCATGGGCCGTGATTGCTCGCGCATCGGGTGTCGCATCTATCGAGCCTCTCCCGATGGGAAGCTGGAGCATGACTCCTTCTTTGACGGGCTAGGGGTCATGTCCACGATCCGCTGGCTCCTCACCACCTCGCGGCCAGCGCATGATCTGCAGGCCACCGACGTTGCGGTGGACCTCTTCTCGGGGAGCGTGACTCCGCGCTGACTCGCTCTATCTTTGTGTATCAGCCAGCGCGCGCTTCTCGACCTCGCGCGCTCGAAAGGTCCCAAACACAACGTCCCACAAAGGGGAGCTGATACCGTAGTGGCTCTGCGCGTCTTTGTAGTGGTGCTCCATGTGGTAGCGGCGTAGCCACTTGCCCCAGGCGTGCTTGGGTCGAGCATGGTGCGTGTAGTGATGCAGCGTGTCATAGGCGACGTAGCCCACGAGAATGCCCGCCCAAAGCGGCCACCACAGCGGTGATCCCCCAAGGGAGGCATAGGAGAGCCCAGCGAGGAGCGCCGCCCCGCTGATGCTCGCTGGCCATGGGGCCACGAGGCGCATGGGATCGTCTGGGTACTCATGGTGGTAGCCATGCACCAAAAAGAGGGGGAGGCGCCTCTCCTTGTTGGGCATCGGCAGGTGAAAGGGGAAGCGGTGCAAGACATACTCGAGCAGCGTCCAGAAGAGTATGCCGGCGACCACAAGGGAAAGGGTTGTGCCCAGCCGACCCGTGCTGATGCCGCGATAGATCCCGTAAAGGATGGGGGCTGAAAAGAGCAAGAGAGGGGTCGCTGGATGCACGCGGCCAAGGAGGGCCTCCGCAGTGGGGCTGCTGTACATGCGGACCCCGTTGTGGCGTTTGCGGGCAAATTTTGTCGGCGGCCCAGGGTGCCCGGACCACTGGCGTGCTGCCTCCTTCATCTCGTTGCTAAACTCGAGAAACATTCCTCACCCGCGACATAGTCCACAGGGGCTCATAGCATTGGAAAAGGCCGCCGCAAGTCGTGGGTCATCTTTGTCTGCAGGTTGCGTGGGCGGGTTTGGGTACTAGACTTCACTTTGATGATCGACGATGAAACGCGTTTCGAAGTGGGGCAGTTGGTCTTGCACCGGAAATTTGCTTACCGGGGCGTGATCATCGAGACCAATCTGCAGTTTTGTGACACTGAGGACTGGTACGAGACCGTTTCCTCTCCTAGTGGCAAGGGCGCTCAAAGCGCCCGCCAGCAGAGTGTTTGGCCGCCGAGAGACGCCCCTTGGTATCGCGTGCTCGTACACGGCTCGGATCGCGAGACCTATGTCGCCGAGCGACACCTCGCCGCCGAGGAGCGTGGCAAGCCCATCGAGCACCCTCTGCTCGGGCTTTTTTTCGACGGATTCGAGGGTATGCGCTATGTCTGCAAGCGGCTGCTGAATTAGCGCTTTGTCATCAACCCCCGCAGCGTCCCAAAGCTGATATGCTGGTTAGGGCTTTGTCTACAGCTCACCAACCATGATTGACGCTCACTGCCACCTCACGTTCGAGCCACTCACCGGCAGCCTAAACGCGGTCCTCCAAAACGCGCGTGGGGCAGGGGTGTCGGCGATTGTCAGCTGCGCGTATGCACCGAGTGATTGGTCCCTGCAGGCAGGGCTCGCTGCCGAGGAGGGGGTCTTCATCGCCCAGGGCGTTCATCCCTGGGCCGCTGATTCCAGCTGGGATGAGCAGGCGTTACGACGCCACTTGGCTCGCTCCAACTGCGTCGCGGTGGGGGAGGTTGGGCTCGACTATGGTCCTGGGCGCCCGCCGCGAGCTTCACAGCGCGAGACCTTCAAACGCCAGCTGCGCATCGCGGAAGATCTCGGCTTGCCGCTCGTGTTGCACTGCTATCGTGCCTTTGATGATCTCTTTGCCATGCTTGATGAGCATCATGACGTAGGTGGGATGCTTCATGGCTACACGCGTGGTCCAGAGCTGGCGGAACGCTTGGCTACACGAGGCTTGTTGGTGAGCTTTGGGGCCGCTGTGACTCGCAAAGGTGCCAGGCGCTGTCGTGAGGCCGCGAGTGTGCTACCTCTGTCGAAGATACTCGTGGAGAGCGACGCACCTTCGCGCTGGCCCTCAGGTGTAACATCAACACCCTCACTGGTGGGCGACGTTGTGGCCGAACTGGCGTCGCTACGAGGCGAGGACGTTTCGACCCTTGCCATGGAGACAAGCAAGAATGCCCGAAGACTCTTTGCCATCGACCAATAAGCCAGCACGGATCTTTGACCGTGCTGTGGAGCTCCTCGGTCCAGAAGGGTTCGCTCGACTGCAAGGCGCTCGAGTGGTTGTGGTGGGCCTTGGCGGCGTGGGCAGTCACACCGTTTCAGCGCTCGCGCGGGCAGGCGTGGGCACGCTGCGGCTGGTGGACTTCGACCGTGTCAGCTGGACGAGCCTAGGGCGCATGGCTCTGGCTCTGCCGCAGGATGTGGGCCGCCCCAAGGTTTTGGCCCTCGCGGAGCGCGCGAAGGCCTTTACGCCAGAGCTGGTGGTCGAGGCAGAGGAGGCCTTCTTTCACAATGACACAGCTGACGCCTTGCTTGCCAATGTCGACCTGGTGGTAGATGCCATCGATGCTGTGAACCCCAAGGTGGCGCTGCTGCGCAGTTGTGTAGAGCGTAAGCTCCTCGTGGTGAGCAGCATGGGCGCGGCCGGGCGCCGCGATCCCTCCGCGCTGCAGGTGGGGGATATCTCCGAGACCACCCGTTGCCCTTTGGCTCGGGTGGTGCGTAAGCGTTTGCGTCGTCAGGGTGTGAGCGCTGGCGTGTCTTGTATTTGGTCGGTTGAAGAGCCTGTGGAGCCGTTGCCGCCAGACTTGGAGGAGGTCACCCTCGACCGTGGCCGCACACGCAACCGCTTGCCCAACTTGCAGGCTCTTCCGGGCATCTTTGGTTACGCGGTGGCGAGCCTGGCCATCGACGCCCTTGTCGCGCTCGTTGAGGGCTGAGCAACCAAGCTAACCCTGAGGGTTCGTCAACGCGTAGCGCAGTCGTCCGTCAACGAAGGTCGCCACCACCCGCCCGCGAAAGGTGCGGCCCAAAAAGGGCGAGTTTTTCGCCTGCCCAAAGAGCGTCGTCTCATCCACCATCCACTTCATCATCGGGTCCACCAAGCAGAGATCCCGTGGGGCTCGCTCACCGACCATCGTGCCTAACTCCCCCTCGCGTTGCAGCACACCGGCAGGGCCAGCGGTCATCAACGCCACGGCGGCGCGGCTGTCGATCTTTCGTTCGTGAAAGAAGGAGAGCAGGGCGGCGAAGGCCGTCTCGAGCCCAATTACGCCGAAGGGAGCGTCTGCAAAGCTCTGGGCTTTTTCAGCGCTCGCGTGGGGCGCGTGATCGGTGGCCACGGCGTTCACAGTGCCATCCATCAACGCTTCCACTAGGGCTTGACGGTCCGCCTCGCTGCGCAGCGGGGGGTTCATCTTGAAGTTGGTGTCGCCGCCAGCGCAGGCTTCATCGGTGAGCAGCAGGTGATGCGGTGAGGCTTCACAGCTGACCTTTGCCCCGCGCGCTTTAGCGCTGCGCACGGCACGCAAGCTGCGTGCTGTGGAGCAGTGCAGTACGTGGTAGCGGGCACCAAGCTTCTCGGTGAGGGCGATGTCACGCTCCACCATCACGCCCTCAGCGTCGGCTGGCTGCCCCTCGATGTTCAGCGCCTGGCTGGTGGGCCCTTCAGTCATGGGGCGATGCCCCGTCATCTTTGTGTCCTCGGCGTGCTGCATGAAGAGCAGATCGTGCTCAGCGCAGAGCTCGAGGGAGCGCTCCATCAACGCGTCATCGAGCACTGGGAAGCCGTCATCGGTGATCGCAGGGGCTCCGGCCGCATGGAGGGCGCCGTAATCCGTCAGCTCCTCTCCTGCGAGCCCACGGGTGGCTGCGGCGGCGACGAGGATGCGCACCCCATGGACGCGCTGTGACTCCTCGTGTTGGAAGCGCACCGCCTCAGGGGTGTCGAGGGCGGGTTTGGTATTGGGCATCACCACGCAGGTGGTGACGCCACCGGCGAGGGCGGCGCGGCTGCCGCTCTCGAGGGTCTCTTTATGCTCGAAGCCCGGCTGGCGGAAATGCACCTGTAGGTCGATCAGACCCGGTACGGCCCACAGCCCGTCGCCGTCGATGCGGACGATCGGATCTGGCACGTCGAGGGGGTCGAACTCGATGCCCTCAGGCGACACCAACACATCATGGTAGGTGTCAATTTGTGCGCTGGGGTCGATCACCCGGACACGGGTGATTAACGTGGGGCGATCGTCGGGGGGAATGAATTGGGCGGTGTCTTGGCTGCTCATCAGGGGTTGTTTTGTCATTGGTAGGGCGCCACGGCAAGGGCTGGTTTCACAGTGGGGGCTTCATTTGACCTTGACAGATCCGCTCAGCGCGGCAATATCACCCCGATCGTGAAAACGGTCGGACTACTTTCCCGGTGGTCCAGGGCGCATAACTCAGCGGAAGAGTATCACCTTCACACGGTGGGAGTCGCAGGTTCAAATCCTGCTGTGCCCAGTAAAATTAGAGAGTTAGCCTCTTCGAGGCCATGAGGGCGACCACCGCGGTCGCCCTTTTTCGTGGTTGAGTAACGATGGTGACGTACCATCGCCCACACCGAAGGAGCACCCATGTCTAGCGTGATGGCGATCATCAGCAAGAAGATCTTCGAGCAGCAGGCCAAGCAAAACGGAGTGTTGGCGGGCCTTGGGGATGTGCTTCCTCTCGACCGCTACCTCAGCGCCAACAAACGCCTCGAGCCGCTCACGGCGGGTGGCACGCTCTTTTTGGTGACGGTGCGCCCTGGCGAGGAGCTGTGGCTGGTGGCCATGCTCGAGCAGCCCCGCTTCAAAGACACGTGCTGGGAGGCCACAGCCAATACGATTCCCATGACCAATGTTTCCGCCGCTATTGGTGGGCTGCGTTTCGATACGGGCAAGGGCATCACTGCCAAGCCGGGTGCCCTTGGGATGTCCTTGCAGACGCCGCGCGTGCTCACCGACGAGGACGTCGCGCTGTTGAGAGGTGCGCCGGCCCCCAAGCCCAAGGCCAAGACCAAAGCTCAAACCACGAAGCCCACGGCCAAACCCAAGCAGAAGAACGCCAGGGCGGAGCCCAGCGCTCACGTGCCCGTCCCGAGTACGGGTTCACGTTTCCTCCTCGATGCGCTGAAGCAGGTTCAAGCGGGCGATACCATCGGCGCCTTGCAGCCACTCCTCGAGGCGTGGGGCGAAGATCGCTCGTCCGAGGTGGCAGAGTTGATCGATCGCGCGAGTGAAGAGGTCACTCGCAGCTTGCCCCCAGTGGTGGGGAAGGCCGCCACTCAGGATGCCCTGCAGATTGCGTGGCTGGATGCGGCGGCTGCCAAGCACCCTGAGGATCTTGGTCGCCTGCTCGCAGCGCTCGCTGGGTCGGTCTCGAGGGAGCGTCAGCGCGTTGAACTCTTGGACCTCTTCCCTCCCGACCCTCGTCTGGCCATGGCCATGGCGCAGATGGTGACCACGTGCAAGACCTCCACAGAGCGCAAGCCGATGTTCACGCGGATTTTCCGCATGCTGCCGCGCATCAACGACGGGCGCACCCTCGCTGTGTTGAAGCAGAAGCTCGCAGAGATGAACTGCGCCTATCTGAGGCCAAAACTGGAGAAGGCGCTGGGTCAGATCCAACCTATTCCATCACTGCGCTCGTCAGACGCAGAGGCAGTGTCTGCCCTAGGTGCGGCCCTCGATCAGCTGGCCGCGCAGGAAGCGCCATCCGAGGCAGAGCTACGCGCTCGCGTCGCCGTTGACGCCTCTGCAGGAGTGGAGCAGGAGCTGGTGGACATGGTGCTGGCGGATCCCGCCGATGATGCGCCCCGGTTGATTTACATGGATTGGCTCCTTGAGCGCGGGGATCCGCGCGGCGAGTTCATCCAGTTGCAGTTCAAGCGCCATAACAGTCGTTTGACCGCCAAGGAGGCCAAACGCGAACGTGAGCTGCTCAAGACGCACCTGGCCGAGTGGACGAGCCCCCTCGATGTCTGCCTTAAGCTGCACACCGTTCGCTTCTCGCGTGGCTTCCTCTCAGCTGCCGAGTTGGAGTTCAAGACCGACAAGCAGCGTGAAGATCTCGTGGGTCATCCCATGTGGGCGACGGTGGAAGAGCTCGA
>JAFCZD010001016.1 GCA_019314525.1 Deltaproteobacteria bacterium | reverse complement strand
ATGCCCAGGGCATAACAGACCAGCGAATTGGCGGCCGAGCCGCGCCCCTGGCAGAGGATGTGCTCTTTGCGGCAAAAGCATACGACCTCCCACATGGTGAGGAAATACCCCGCGTAAGCGAGCTGGTCGATGATCGAAAGCTCCTTATGGAGGCGTGTTTGCAGCTCACGTGCACGCGTTACTCCCAGCCGATCTACCAGCCCTTGCTGCGCCAGGCGCCTCAGGGCGGCGTCTGCCGACTCTTCGGACGAGGCCTCTTGCCTCTTGGGGGTAGCTGTAGTGGAGCTGGGAGAGATCGAAGTCGCAGCGCGAGGCAACCTCGGCGCTAAACGCCACCGCCTCGGGCAAATCGGAGAAGAGCGCTTGCATCGCTGCTGCACCCTTGAGGTGACGCTCAGCGTTGGGCAAGAGGCGCCGGCCGGCCTCGGCCAAGGGCATGGTCTCACGAATGCAGTGCAGCACGTCAGCGAGCTTTTTGCGGTGAGGCACATGGAAGAAGACATCGTTGGTGGCTACAGCTGGCACGTTGAGCTCACGTCCCAGCGCGTAGAGGGCCCGCGAACGCTCGAAATCCCCAGGGCGCCTGTGGCGAGTCAGCTCGAGGGTGAGCGCATCACCAAAGGCCTCACGCAGCGCCGAAAGCTCATGCCGCGCTGCTTTGCCCTCCCGCAGCAAGCGGCTGCGCGGTCCGCCGGCCAAAACCAAGAGGTGCTCGCCACCGATTCGGCGCACCTCGGCTTGGGCGAGGGAGAACTCCCCTTTGGCCACGCGACGTCGACCCCGGCTGATCAGCGCTGAAAGGCGCGCATACCCTGCGCGATGGCGAGCGATCACCACCAGCGCATCGCTGGGCTGCCGCGCGTTGCGCTCGTCAGGGATAGGATCGAGTTCGAGTTCACTGCCAAAGAGCAAGCGCGGAAGAGTTGGCTCCGTCCCCTCTGTCGCCACCGCTAGCTTCCGCCGCGCCTCCCATGCCCGCACGATGCCGTAGAGCCCGGAGAGATCGGTGATCGCCAGCGCGCTCAGGCCAAGCTTGGCGGCGTAAGCTACGAGCTCTTGGGGATGCGATGCACCCGAAAGAAAAGAGAAGTTTGTCCGGCAATGGAGTTCGGCATAGTGCATGTGTCAACGGTGATCACTGAACATGCATTCAGTCTATCCGACCTATTCTGGATGGGCACGAAAAAGACAGGCGCTTACGACTTTGTCTTGAAAAACACTCATTCGGCAACCTGCAACCACTCCCATCTCCCAGTGCACACAACTTTCTCGGAGGCTCTTGTATCAAAATCGAGACAGGCGATCCCTTTGATTCACTGTCAGCTGTTCACAGGTCGTTGAAATCATATCTCCTAGAATTTGGCACGGAGCATGCTGGTCGAGGGCTGCGCTATGTAATCGCGCCATTATTGCCTAGGAGGATCTTTGACATACCGAATTTGCACTCTAGTACTACTCCTTCCGCTTTGTAGTTGCATTCACATGGGAGCGGCAATCGCGCCATCCGATGGCTACCACGGTTCAAAATATGTTTCGGCACAGGCTGTCGAAGCGAAAAAGTGCCTGTGGAGTCTCTTTGGGATTATACCGCTTGGCGCGATGGAGAACCAAACAGCCGCTGCACTGGAAAAAGCGCGGCAGAAAGCCCACAGAGTGGGGCGTTCAGTTCACCTCGGCGAGGTGCAGGTGGACGTAACCTTCGAGCATTTCCTGCTCGTGGCGCGCAATTGCACCTCTGTCAAAGCGAAAGTCTATTTGAGTGGCCGCAGCTTTGGGCAATTGTGTCATGTCAACAGTGACTGCCAGTCTTCGCATTGTGTCGCAGAAGCTCATTCAACTCGCCGGACTTGTTCCAGGCGCTGCGATTTAAGCCGACCTTATACCTGCCCAGGGCGCATGCAATGCCGTCTCGAGGCTGGTTGGAAAGTACCCGTTTGTATCGCGCAGCCTACGACCATGCCAACACCAGCAAAAACCGCTAAGCCGACGGTACCCACGCCATAGCGGAGTCTTGACGTGCAGCCTATCGGTTGGGTCATGCGCGACGAGTGCCGCTCTTGAACTTATCTTGGTCAAAAAAAGAGCTATCAGAGCTGTTTGCCCTGATAAACCCCATTGAGGCTGCCCAAGAACGCCACCATGCTCTTGACCTCGGCCTCTGTGAGGTCGAGGTCTGACTGCACCTTCGCCATGATCTTCACAGCGGCGTCCAAGGTGGTGGCGAAGCCATCGTGAAAATAGGGGAAGGTCAACGCCACATTGCGCAGAGTGGGCACCTTGAAGCGATGTTTGTCGCGGGCCTTCTTGGTGACGTTGTAGCGACCCGCGTCGTCGGCGGTGACCTTTTTTCCGCGTTGGGCGAAGTAGTCTGCGGTGCGACCCATCTCCTCGAAGGACTGGCCCCCGAGCAGCTTGCCCACATGACATGTCTGGCACCC
>JAFCZD010000377.1 GCA_019314525.1 Deltaproteobacteria bacterium | reverse complement strand
GTACCATGCGGCTTCTTTTGTGGAGCTGACGGGGGTCGAACCCACGACCTCCTGACTGCCAGTCAGGCGCTCTCCCAGCTGAGCTACAGCCCCTCAAGCCTGGGTGAGGTAGCAAGTCTCTTTCGGGTTGTCAATGGGTGGGCGCTTTGGCGGGGAGAAATACTGGTGAGGGAGGAGCGCTACTTCGCCACAATGTTCTCAAGCATCTCGGTGGTGAGGGATTTGGGCCGCTCAAGGGCGTAGCCGAGAGCGCGGTCCCATACCAAATTGGCGAGCACGCCGATGGCTCGGCCGACACCAAAGAGCACTGTGTAGAAGTCATACTCCGTGACGCCGTAATGCCATTGGATGACCCCTGATTGGGCGTCCACGTTTGGCCATGGGTTTTTGGCTTTGCCTTGCTTTTCCAGCGCGGGTGGCACGATGTCGTAGAGCATGCTGACGACCTGAAAGATCTCGTCGTCTGGCAGGTGCTTGAGACAGAACTTGCGTTGCTCCTCATAGCGAGGGTCGGTCTTGCGCAACACGGCGTGGCCGTAGCCTGGGATGACCTGCCCAGAGTCCAAGGTCTCCCAGACGAATTTGGTGAGCTCTTCTTTGGTAGGCACTTTGCCGCCCAGTTTGTCGTAGACGCCCTGGATCCAGCGCAACACTTCTTGGTTGGCCAGCCCATGCAGGGGGCCAGCGAGGGCGCACATGCCGGCGGTGAGCGAATAGAAGGCATCGGAGAGGGTCGAACCCACCAGGTGGGTGGTGTGGGCGCTAGCGTTTCCACTCTCATGGTCGCTGTGGAGGATGAAATAGAGGCGCATCAGCTCATCATAAGGAGCGTCCACGCCCATCATCTGGGCAAACTTCCCGCCCATATCCTGGTCGGCATCTGGGACGATGGTGGTGTCACCTTGATATTTGATGCGATAAATATAGGCGGCGATGGTGGGGAGGCGTGCCAGGAGGTCGAGGGAGTCTTCCAGCATTGGCTCCCACGCCGTCATCTTGTTCAGGCCCTTGTTGTACGCGGCCGTAAACTTCGAGTCACGTTGCATGGCCAGGATTGCCGTGGAGAACATCACCATGGGGTGGCTGTCGCGGGGCATGCTGCGCAGCTGGTCGTAGACGTAGGCGGGCACCTGCCCGCGTTTCTTGAACTCCTCCACGATCTCGGCGATCTCTTCCTTGTTGGGGATTTCGCCAGTGAGCAGCAGCCAGATGTGCCCTTCGACATAGGGCGCTTCTTTGCCTTCGGGCTTGGGGAGCGCAGCCAAGGTCTCTGGGATCGTCATGCCCCGGAAGCGGATGCCCTCCATGGGGTCGAGGTAGGAGATGTCCGTCACCAGGCTTTTGACCCCGCGCATGCCTCCAATGGCTTGCGCGACGGTGACCTCGCCAAGCACTGTGTTGCCATGCTCTTTTACCAATTTTCTGGTGCGAGGGCGGTGAGCTTCGATTTTTTCAGCAAGCTTCTTCTGGAGCAAAGACATCGCGAACCTCCTGAGTTGTGTCTAGTGAAGCGAGGCACGAGCCGAAAGGGCTGTGTTGTAATTGTCTGTCGAGCACGCAACGATAAACTGAAGTCGTCGACGAATCTACCCCAAGATGGCCGTGGCGAGCCGATTGCGTGAAGCCCAGTATGGCGATGGGAGGCCTGTCAGTTTGCGGCAGACGAAACCCCATCTAATGCTCAAGAAAATGGCGCACCGGGGCGGAATCATTGGCCGCCTGTGCGGGTTTTGGGCACGGTAGCCTTTCGGGGCTGTCCGGCTCGTAGTAGTCTTTCGCCGCGAAGCGCAGGAGGCGAGTGCAGCATGAGAGAGCGGACGGGACTGGAAGGGGCGTTTTCGGCCGGGTCGAGGCTGGGTTCGGAACAGACATCAATGCTTCAGCGGTGGGCCATGGGAGTCGCACTCACTGGCGTTCTGGTGGGTTGTCCGGGGCCAGGAGCGAAGGTTACGTCCCAGCCTCGTATACCCATTGGGCTTGGAACAGTAGATTCCTTTTCAGAACTCTACCCAGTGACCGCGGTGACGGAAATGGGAGAGTCTCTCTATGTGGGACGTAAGGCGGACTTGCAACGCTTCAATATCGCGTCTGGTGAGCACACGATGCTCCCTGGGCCCAAGGGCGAGCCCCTGCGTGAGGTGAGCGCTCTTTCGGGATCAACCGTGGGCGGTCTATGGGTGGTCGCCAAGGGGCACCTTTATCAGCGACAGAAGGACGCGTGGGTCGATGTGCCAGCAGGAGCACCACCTCGGCCGCGGACGGTGCTCGCCATGGATGATGGCGTGTTGGTGGGTGGTGAGGCTGGCTTGGCTCGGCTGGCCAAGGGGAGCTGGAGGAGGATGCTACCAGGGGCCAAGGTCACGAGCCTCGCGGAGCACCGCTCTCGCTCAGAGGTCTGGGTTGGCACCACGCAAGAGGGGGTCTACAGTCTCGACAGCGCCGGCAAGCTCACCTCTCATTCTGCTGCTCGGGGGCAGCCCGTGCGTCGTGTACAGTCTCTCGCCGTGCTCGCTGGGGGTGGGGTGCTGGTGTTGGGGCGGGATGCACGGGGGCGGCAGCTGCTGAGCCATTTTAATGGAGAGGCCTGGACCCGCTACTGGCCAAGCAGCGAGCGACGCTTGCGCCGCCTCTTCACTGCCGGTCAACGCATCTTCTTGCAGCATCGCAAGGGCCTCTTCGAGCTACGTCAGACCCCTCCAGTCAAGGCTGGTGAGAAATCACCCTTTTCACTCTTGCAGTTGACAGTGGAGCGGGCGCCAGGGGCTCAGGGAGGGCACACTCCACCACATTTTGTCGCCGTAGATGCTGAACGAGAGCTGCCGCGCGGAATCACCATCGTCGCCTCTAGCGGTGGTTACGCTTACCTTGGGACGGTTGCTCTCGGCGTGGCCCGCTTCGACGGGCGCGACCTGCGTTGGTTTCGTACCGTGGAGCTGATGGGCGGGCAGGAGCGCCTCTTGGTGGGCTGCGGCGAGGAGGACTGCTTCTTTATAGGGGGGGGCCAGATTTATCGCTACGTCGAGGGGCAATTGCGCGCTCTCACGTTGCCCCAAAAGCGATCCGCCATCGCGGTGTTTCGCCAGAGCAATGGTCGCGTTGCGGTTGTTTTACAAGGTGCGGACCCCAACACGTTGGCTCTGGCGCGCGTCAAAGACGGCAAGCTCTCAGTGGAGCGCGAGCTCGCAGTGAGGGTGCCACGAGGTCCGGCCGTCGCGCGATTTTCGCGCCAAGATCCCCAGGGACGCACATGGTTGGGGCTAGCCTATCGCGACGAGGAGAAGGAGGAGCGGCCTTGGGGTGTGGCGGTGATCACGGTGGATGGGAAGGCGACCTTCCATCGTAGTTCGATGCTGCCCAAGGAAAAGCGGCCTGCTGACAGTCTGGCGTTGCCCGACGATATTCGCGACGTATCCTTCAAGGACGGCGACCTGTGGATGGCCACCGGCGTGGGTGTCTGTCACGTGGTGGGCAAGAAGGTGCGGGAGATCACGGAGAACGATGGTTTGGTCAGCGAACTCACGTACGCCATCAACATATCGCCAAAGGGTGAGATCCTGCTGGGCAGCTATGGTGGCCTTGGTCGCTTTGATGGCAAGGAGTGGCGCTTCGAGTCTTCGCCACCTCTCTCTGGTAGCGTGCGCGCCTTGGTGCGCCAACGGGGGGTGCTCTGGGCGGGCACGCTCTCCGGGCTCATTCGGAGCCAGGGCACAAAGATACAGATCTTCTCCACACGAGATGGTTTGGCCGGTTCGCGTGTCCTTGACTTGCACCTGGATGGCAAAGGGCGCTTGTGGGTGCTCAGTAAGCTTGGGCTGACGGTGGCCAGTCTGGACTAGATTGGGCCCAGCTGGGGCTCTGTCCGAAACGGATGACGCAATGAAAGAAATCTATCATTTCCTTTTTATCAAGGGCGGCCTGGTCATGTACCCCATTGTCTTGGGGTCGGTCTTGGCGCTCGCGCTCTTCTTGGAGCGCATGTGGGCTTTGCGCCGCGAGAAGGTCACCCCATCGGCCTTTCGCCGGCGGGTGCGCTCACTCGTCAAGCAGGGCAAGCTCTCTGAGGCCGAGGTTCTGTGCCAAGAGAATGAATCAGCCCTCGCCGCCGTGGTAGGGGGCGCGCTGAAGGAGGCAGGGAAGCCGCGGGCCGTGATCAAGGAGGTCGTCAGCGAGGTGGGCCGCCGAGAAGTCTCCCACATGGATCGCTACGTCGACTGGATGGGCACTATCGCCGCGGTGGAGCCCTTGATGGGGCTCTTGGGGACAGTGATTGGTCTCATTGGCGCTTTTCAACGGGTGGAGGCGCTGGCAGGTCGCGGGCAGGGGGTCAGCCCCAGCGAGCTGGCGGCGGGCATTTGGGTCGCGATGATCACCACCGCGGCGGGTCTCATCGTGGCCATCCCAGCCTACCTCGGGTATCGCTTCTTGCAGGGGCGGGTCAACGGCCTGGTGATCGATATGGAGGAGGACTCCCTGGAGATCGTCGCGTTACTCGCCGCAGATGCTGACGGTGTCGCCGATCCCCCGCCGAGCAAGCCTTCAAGGGGCGCTGAGAAGGCCACAGGTGAGCCTGGTGGTGGTGACGATGACCAACACGAGGACGAGGAGGAGGAGGGCTGATGGACTTCCGCGCGGGAGGATTTCGCCCACCCAAAGAGCGGGTGTCCCTGGACCTGACGCCGCTGATCGACATCATCTTTCAGCTGCTGATCTTCTTTCTTTTGACGGCGTCCTTCATTACGACACCAAACCTGGGGGTGGAGCTGCCCAAGGCATCGAGCAAGACGACGGCTGCTCAGCAGAAGGATTTGCGTATCTCCATCACACGTGACGGTAAGATCGAGTTCGAGGGAAAGACCGTCGATCGCTCTGCGCTCTTGCGACGCCTCACGACGCTGCAGAAGGAGCGTCCCAACGCGAGAGTGCTGATCCACGCCGACAAAAAAGCGTACCATGGCGACGTGGTGAAGGTGATGGATGCTGCCAAGGCAGCAAAGTTTCGGCGTATGGGTGTGGCGATTCATAGCAATTAAGTGGAGTGGCGATGAACGCGAATGATCATCTCTTCGGGCAGATCGCAGTGGCCTTGAAGGTGCTGAGCCGTGACGATCTGCAGCGCGTGGTGCGTTTGCAGCGTCAGCGCCCAGAGGCGGCCATCGGTGAGCTTTGCCAGGAACTTGAGCTGCTGAGTAGTGCGCAGGTTCAGCGCATCCTGAAGGAGCAGCAGAGGGTGTTGGTGGCACGCCGAGGGCAGAGGGCTTCCATGCAGGGGGCTGCGGTTGAGGCGCCACAGCAGGGGCACCCCAAGGCGGTGGCCCCAAAGCAGGGCGAGCCCCAAAGCCCCGCGGTGGAGGCACGTCCACCGGTGGCTCCCAAGCGCAAGGCGACGACGCCCAGCAGCGATCGTCATGGGGATTTGTTGGGGCGGTTGGCGGTGGATACAGGCTTGATCACCATGCAGCAGCTCGCCACGGCAACGCGGGCACAGGGGCGAGGCAGCACCAAGCGCCTCGGTGAGTTGCTCGTGGAGCAAGGCTACGCCACGGCCGAGGAGTTGAAGCAGCTGCTCGATGCACAGCGAGGGTTGCGTGAGCGGGAGGTGGAGCGGCGCAATACACGCGAGTCACCAGCCGTCGCGCAGAAGCCTCACCTGGTGCCGATGGCACCACGACGTGTTCCATCACCCGTTGCGCCTGCGACTCCCTCTGCACCGGCTCCCTCTGCACCGGCTCCCTCTGCACCGGCTCCCTCTGCACCGGCTCCCTCTGCACCGGCTCCCTCTGCTCCCTCTGGGGCAGTCAACGATTCGCCACCCCAAGCGTCGCCTACACCCAAGGCGCCCAGACCGGCCAAGGGCTCGCCACAACTGGACCGGTTCCTCAAGGCCGCCGTGGAC
>JAFCZD010001015.1 GCA_019314525.1 Deltaproteobacteria bacterium | reverse complement strand
GGGTTGTGGGGTTGGGCTTGGACTTGCCTCGGTTTACACCATCGTGCAAGGCCATGGAGGCTCTATCGAGGTTGAGAGTTTTCCTGGCTCAGGCACGACGTTCACGATGCTTCTTCCGAGCACAGAGATGCAGTTGTTCATGGAAGACGAGGAGAGTGAGACTTTGGAAAAAGGGCGGGAGCGGATTCTCTTGGTGGATGACGAGATTGTTAGCCTCACCACGTGCTCCAAGATGCTCGAGCACCTTGGCTACGAGGTCAAGGTGGCTCACAGCGGCAAGGAGGCGTTGAAGATCTTCCAGCAGGAGGAGGGTCGTTTCGAGTTGGTGATGCTCGACATGGTGATGCCGAACATGGGGGGCGGGGCTACCTTCGATGCTTTACGAAAGGTGGCACCTACGCTGAAGGTGGTCCTCATGAGCGGCTACGGTGAAGGAGAAGCCGCGGAGATCCTCGCGCGTGGTTGTGCGGGCTTCCTGCAGAAGCCCTTCACTTTGAAGACCCTCTCCACCAAGGTCAAAGAGGTCATCGAGCGTGATTAGTCGCGAACCTCTAGCGCCTGCTCGTCCTTGCCCTGCTCGTCCTTGCCAGCCAGCTTCGTTGATGTGCCGAGGCTGATGCCACCCAAGGTCGCGACGCCACCGATGATGATCTGCAGCGTGGGGACCTCACCAAAGAGCCACACGGCATAGATTGTTGCGAAGACAGGCTCGCTCAGGACCCACAGCGCGAGACGCGCGGGACCCATATAACCCAGCAGGTAGTTGATCCCACCATGACCCAGCAGCGTGGGAAAGAGCGCGAGCACAACGAGGGCCATCCATGTGGTAGGGCTGTAACCTATGAGGGGAGTTCGACAAAGGAACGCGGCGCCACCCATGAACACGCCGGTCGCACCATAGACCGCGGCGGTGTAGCCCCAGAAGCCTGCGTGTTGACGAGCGCGTCGACCGACGAAGGCATAGCCCACCCAAGCAAAGGCCCCTGCCAGCGCGAAGAGATCGCCCGCGACGCTATGGTTGCCGCCTGGGCGTGCCAGCAGCACGAGCGTGATGCCCAAGAGCGCCAGGCCCAGGCCTACCCAATGCCGAACGCTGATGGTTTCACCCAGCAGAGGTCGTGAAAGCAGCGCTGACCAGAGCGCGCCTGTTGATACCAGGAGCGACGCGTTCGCGATGGTGGTGCGCTGTACAGCGATGACCCAGCAGAGCCAATGCAAAGCAAGGAAGAAGCCCGCCCCTGCGGCCTGCGCCAGAGGCCAGCGCTCACCCTGTTTGAGGCTCACCCCTGCGAGTAGGGGCCAGCTGAAGATCAGTCGCCAGATCCCCACCGCCAGAGGTGCCGCCACAGCGTAGCGGATGGTGGGCGCGCTGATGCCCATGCTCAACAGAGTCATGGCGAGCACGAGATAGCGTTGGGCGTTCAAGGCACTCTCCACCTGGGGAATAGGTGCCACATTCAGCGGGTTATCACGCTCATGGCAAGCCCTTCTTCACAAAAGCGTTCTTCTCGTCTTCGTTGGGTCCGATCTTTGGTCATGCCGGTGCTCTTCGTGCTCACCTTTCGCGCCTTCATCGCCGAAGCCTACGTGATCCCCTCCGGGTCCATGGAGGGCACCCTGCTTGTGGGTGATCATGTTGGGGTGGACAAGACAGCCTTCGGGCTGCGCTTGCCCTTCTCGACGTTTTGGCTGCTCAGGGGGCGCGCGCCCTTGCACGGTGAGGTGGTGGTCTTTTACGGCGTAGAACATCCCCAGCGGGTGTTGATCAAGCGGGTGATCGGTGTGGGTGGCGACAAGGTAGACATGCGTCGTGGGCGCCTCTTCGTCAACGGCCGAGCGTTGCGTCGAGAGGTCGTTGGCGCACCCTGTGTGATAACCCTCGAAGGGGAGCGCAAGCCTGACCTGGAGAGGCGCTGTCATACCCACCGAGAGTGGGCCGGGGGTGCTAAGAAGAGCTACCGCATCCAACGCCTTGAACATGCCCATGGGGCAGACTTTCAGCTACGCGTGCCCACAGGGCAGCTCTTCTTGATGGGCGACAACCGTGACCTCAGCCACGACAGCCGTGCTTTTGGGCTCGTGCCCGAAGCACACCTTCTTGGACGCGCACGTGCAGTGCTTTGGTCCTGGCAGGGCTGGAAACCGCGCTGGGAGCGCTTCTTTTCGGCGCTGCGCTAGTTTTACCGCAAATCCATCGGACCTGGCGCAGGGGCCTGGCTTCGGCTAGATTAATCGCCCCGCGTGGCCGACTCGATGGAGTCTAGAGGTATTGCTATGCAAATTGGCGTCATCACCAACCCCCATAGTCGCAAGAACCAGGGTCGTCCCCAGCGTTTGGAGCAGCTCC
>JAFCZD010000376.1 GCA_019314525.1 Deltaproteobacteria bacterium | reverse complement strand
TCGCAGACATAGAACATGCCGCCGGGGACGCGCTTGATGAGGCGAAGGTCCTCATTCGTTTCAGGGTGGCGAACCACCAGGCGCATATTGTCACGAGCTGCCGGGTTATTTTTGGAAACTGCCATGATGCCTATCCTTTGTGCCGGGGTTCGTAACCCCGCTTCTCATCGAGTGTAGCGCGCACAGATGAATATGCCACCTGTGCGGACAGCGATCATCCATGTGGACGCGAGCTTGTCAAGTCTGGAAGCCACCTCTTCCCATCAATTTGAGCAGCCACGCTCTCTAGTCATCTGTCAAATCTTTGAAATCACAAGCGTAGCGAGATGTGTAATCATGGCATAGTTCTAGCATGATTCTTGGGCGAACGGTTTGGGGAGGTGTTTTGTGGTTCGCTCGACCATTGTTGCTTTCATTATAGGTCTCTTGGTCCAGGCCGCACCAGGGTCAGCCCAGGCTGCCACCCTCTTTGATGCCCTCATGGAGAGCTTGGAGAGGAGTAAGCAGGTGACAACCCGAGAGAAGACGACGGTCACCAACGCTCCGCTCGCCTTGCGCACGGCGGGTCTATTGGGCAAGACGCCAAGAGATGCCATCGCGCCCAAGCTCAAAAAGAGCCCCACGAAGCAGTGGTTCCCCAACTACTTTGGCCCAGTGCAGGCGCCGTCGAAGCAAGGGGTCACACCAGCGCCTAAGGTCCATAAGAAACGTCCTCGCCCCTTGAAGCGCCCCTCTAAGCCTCAAGAGCACTAGAACGACCGTTTAGACCGATTCTCCCCTGATTTCATGTTGGTAGCCCTCTTCCTTCGTCTCTTTCTTTGGAGGTCTTCGCTGCGGCAAGTTCTCGACCAACTGGAAATCATTGGAGTTATGAAATGAGGCTGCCAAGCCAGCGTTTGGCCTCTTGCAAGGAGATGCCCTTGCGACGTGCCCAGCTGTTGAGCTGATCTTGACCCACCGGGCCCACCGCAAAGTAGCGGGCCTCAGGGTGGGCGAAGTAGAAACCGCTCACCGCAGCCGCGGGGCTCATGGCGTAGCTCTCCGTGAGGGACATGTCGCAGCGCTCTTGCACCTCGAGCAGTTGCCAGAGCGTGCCCTTGTCCGTGTGGTCTGGGCAGGCAGGGTAACCCGGCGCCGGGCGGATGCCGTGGTAGCCCTCACGGATCAGCTCCTCCTTTGAGAGCGCCTCACCGCTGGCATACCAACTGCGGCGCACACGTTCGTGCAGCAACTCAGCGAAGGCTTCGGCGAGCCGGTCGGCCAGCGCCTTGACCATGATCGCGCGGTAGTCGTCGTTGGCTGCTTCATAGTCGGCAGCCAACGCTTCAGCGCCATGGCAGCTCACGGCGAAGGCGCCAAGGAAATCCTCCCGACCACTTTGGCGGGGTGCGATGAAGTCGGCTAACGCGAGGTAGGGTTTGTCGCCCGCTCGTTTTTTTCGTTGCTGGCGCAGGGTGGCCATCCGGCCGCGTTCCCGTTTCCGTTCCTCGTCGAGGAGCACGATATCGTCCCCTTCGCTCCCAGCCGGGAAAAAACCGTAGACGCCACGGGCCACAAGCTTTTCGCCAGCGATGAGCTCGTTGAGGAGTTCACGGCCATGCTCCAGCAATTCGCGGGCCGCTTCACCCTTCTGGGCGTGATCGAGGATTGCTGGGTAGACCCCCCGAAGCTCCCATGTCTGAAAGAAGGGGGTCCAATCGATGTAGGCGGCGATTTCTTCGAGGGAGATATCATCTACCGTGCGGGGGCCGAAAAAAGGTGGTTGCACGATCTCGGTCTTGGCCCAATCGAGCGCGAGGCCGCGTTTTTTGGCGCTGGCGTAATCCAGCAGCTCAACGCTGGTTCCGGCGTATTGCTCACGTTGGCGCGCCTGGTCAGCCCTCAATTCTTTGATGAAGGCGTCACGCTGCCCCTTGGAGATCAGGGCGCTGACCACGCCAGCGGCGCGCGAGGCGTCAAGGACGTGAAGGGTCACGCCCTCGCGGGTGGGGGCGATCTTGACGGCGGTGTGTTTACGGCTGGTGGTGGCGCCGCCGATCAAGAGCGGCATCTCGATGCCTTTGCGCTGCAGCTCGGTGGCCACGTGCACCATCTCGTCGAGGGAGGGGGTGATCAACCCTGAGAGGCCGATGAGGTCTGCGCCTTCGGCCAGGGCAGCCTCGACGATCTTCGTGGCAGGCACCATCACGCCAAGATCCACCACCTCATAGCCATTGCATCGCAGCACCACGGCGACGATGTTCTTGCCGATGTCGTGCACGTCACCCTTGACGGTGGCGATGACGATCTTGGCTCGGGCCCCCGATTCGCCCCCGCTGTCGGCTTCGAGGTAGGGCTGCAGATAGGCCACCGCCTTCCTCATGGCGCGGGCCGACTTCACCACCTGGGGCAAGAACATCTTGCCGGCCCCGAAGAGGTCGCCCACCACGCGCATGCCATCCATCAAGGCGCCTTCAATCACATCCAGCGGGCGCGCGGCCTCTTGTCTCGCTATCTCAGTGTCAGCTTCGACATGGGCATCGATGCCATGCACTAAGGCGTGCTCGAGGCGCTTTGCTACTGGCAGCTCTCGCCAGCTCTCGTTGACCTTCTGTGTCTTCTTCTTCCCATCCACTGTCAGGGCGAAGGTCACGAGGCGCTCGGTGGCGTCGGGCCGGCGATCAAAGAGCACATCCTCCACATGCCCACGCAGCTCAGTGGGGATCTCGTCATACACAGCGAGCTGCCCAGCGTTGACGATGGCCATGTCCAACCCGGCTTTGATGGCGTGGTAGAGGAAGGCCGCGTGCATCGCTTCGCGTACGACCTCGTTGCCGCGAAAGGAAAAGGAGATGTTGCTCACGCCTCCAGAGACTTTGACCTGGGGAAAGCGCGCTTTGATCTGCCGGGTGGCCTCGATGAAGCTCAGCGCGTAGCCGTTATGCTCCTCGATGCCCGTGGCGACGGTGAGGATATTGGGGTCGAAGATGATGTCGCGCTCGTCGAAGCCGACCTCGTCGACGAGGATGCGGTGGGCGCGCTCGGCGATGGCCAAACGATGTTCAGTGGTGACGGCCTGACCTGTCTCGTCAAAGGCCATCACCACGACGGCTGCGCCATAGCGGTGCACCAGGCGGGCGTGGCGGCGGAAGGTCTCTTCACCTTCTTTGAGGCTGATGGAGTTGACGATGCCCTTGCCTTGGAGGCATTTGAGCCCAGCTTCGAGCACGCTCCATTTAGAGCTGTCGATCATCACCGGCACGCGGGCGATGTCGGGCTCAGCGGCGATGAGGTGCAAAAAGCGCGTCATCGCAGCTTCAGAGTCGAGGAGCCCCTCGTCCATGTTGACGTCGATGATGTTGGCGCCGCCCTCCACCTGCTTGCGCGCCACCTGCACCGCCTTTTCGTATTTCTCTTCGCGGATCATGCGCGCGAAGCGGCGTGAGCCGGTGATGTTGGTGCGCTCGCCCACCATCAGAAGATTCGACTCGGGGCGGATGGTCAAAGGCTCGAGGCCCGAGAGCTGGCTATAGGGTGATGCAGCGGGGATCACCCGCGGCGCGAGCCCGCCTAGGGCCTCGGCGATGGCGCGGATATGCTCAGGGCGGGTGCCGCAGCAGCCCCCAGCGATGTTGAGCCAGCCCTCGGTGGCGAACTCGTGCATGGTGGCTGCCATTTGCTGGGGGGATAGATCGTACTCGCCAAGCTCGTTGGGCAGCCCAGCGTTGGGATAGACGGCCACTCCAACGTTGGCGAGGGTGGAGAGGGCCTCCACGTGTGGGCGCATTTGATCGGGGCCCAGCGCGCAGTTGATGGAGACCGCCATCAACTCTGCGTGAGAGATTGAGATCCAGAAAGCCTCCATGGTTTGCCCAGAGAGGGTGCGCCCGCTGGCGTCGGTGATGGTCACCGAGGCGATGACGGGCACCCGCCGGCCCAGCTCGTCGAAGCACTGCTCGATGGCGAAGAGCGCGGCTTTGAGGTTGAGGGTGTCGAAGGTTGTCTCGGGGAGGAGCAGGTCGACGCCACCTTCGAGGAGCGCTGAGGCTTGCTCTTTGTAGGCTTCGACGAGCTGATCGAAGCTCACGGCGCGGTAGCCAGGGTTTTCCACGTCTGGGGAGAGGGACGCCGTGCGCGTGGTGGGGCCCATAGAGCCTGCGACCCACACAGAGTGCTCAGCGCTCTCGGCGGCGCGTCGCGCCGCCTTGGCGCCGGCGAGGTTGATCTCCCAGCAGCGCGATTCGAGGCCATAGTCGGCCATGGAGATGCGCTGAGCGCTGAAGGTGTTGGTCTCGATGATGTCGGCGCCAGCGTCGATGAAGGTGCGGTGGATCTCTTCGATGACATCTGGGCGTGTGATGCTCAGCAGATCGTTGGCGCCCTTGAGGTCCCCCTCATGGGAGGCGAAGGCTTCACCACGGTAGTCATCCTCCGCGAGGTTGTAGGTCTGGATCATGGTGCCCATGGCGCCATCGAAGATCAGGATGCGTTCTTCGAGGGCCGCTTTGAGGGCCTCAGCTCTATCGTTCATCACGTCTCTTTCGACGGGGTGTTGTAAATGACCTTTAACTTTAGACCTTCGCGGCGCAACTCGCGAACCAAAAGAAACCAAAGATGACGACAGAGAAATGCCAAGGAAAGGGTCAGAAACCTGCCCTCACACCTTCTGGGGTGGGTTCTGACTGCTTACTTTGCCTTGTGAAGGAAGGGCGTGTTGCGGGCGATGCGGCGGCCCATCTTGCCCATCCAGGTGCGGAGGGCTTGGAGACGGTGTGGATGTTGATGCACTTGTGGTTTCGTTATCCCCTGTGCCTGGCGTGCCGCTTGTCTTTTTTCTCGTGCGAGGTGGCTCTTGTAGAGTTTGACCACGGCGGGGGGCTCGGCTGTGGTGTTCGGTTCATAACGACCGAGCCGCTGCACTTCTCCGGTGAGCTGATTGAGAGCCAAGGCGAGCAGCTTGGCTCCGCTCCGGTTGGCCGCCATCTGCCAGTCTTTGCCCTTGAGCTTCTCGAGCACCTCCGCTTTTTCATAGCCGGCCACCAGGATGCCCGGCATTCGGGAGCCGTCCGTTTGTTCGTTGCGCAGCGCGAGCTGATCGGCGGCTTTTTTCATGGCTCCCTTCACAGCTGAGATGGTGGCCACGGCTTTGACGGTGACGAGGCGTGGTTTGTGGTCGGCACCCAGGAGCGCCGCTCCGTCAGATTCGCGCCTTCTTCCATCCACGCCGCGTATCATGCCCCCCATGCGTGTCATGGTCGCTTTGCGCCCTTCACGGGTGTGGTAGCCGTTGAGCGCACCCGCCGCGACAACCTCCACACCGTAGCCGCGGAAGTTTTCTTCGTTGGGGTTGCTGGCCAGGTGCAGTGTGTCCTCGATACCAGGGATGGCCGCCACCTTCGGCAACGAGCGGATGATCGTCTTGAAGAGCCCTCGGGAGTTCTTCTTCCCTTGCTCCCAAGCTACGGGGTTTTTGAGGAAGCCAGCGATGGTCTTATCGGTGAGCTCCCGGCCCGTCTGGGCGAGGGTGATCTCCAGCGCGCTCTTTTCGCTTGTGGAGAGCTTCTGTGCTTGGGGCGCCAGATAATTTTTCTGGAAGAATGTGGCCAGTTGAGCCTCGTCAGCGCGGGCTGGCCCGGTGATGGCGAAGACCGTGAGCACGATAGATAGACGCAGGTGGGGATGCCTCATACCACGTTTTACTGCAAAAGTTTGGCCAGGCGGTCAACGCAGAAAGGATAATAATTTCCGCGGGCCTGTGGAGCGCCAGCTTCGATTTATGGAGGGGCAGGCAAGAACTCGCGCAAAATCGAAGGAGTATGTTTCTCGCGGGCTCTTTGCCGAGGGTCAGCTCCCCACAGCCGGGTGACTTCTAAGCACGCCTCGTCATACTCAAAGCACACTCAAAGGACAGAAGACGGGGGACCCCA